>CANGEZ010000074.1 GCA_947452875.1 Chitinophagaceae bacterium | reverse complement strand
GTACTACCACCCCCAACGTCAATGTACATATAGCTATGGTCTTTGTCCATGTTTTCTGCTATATGGTTTTCATAAACGATATTAGCTTCTAACTCACCAGAGATAACTTCTACATCAAGTCCGGTTTCTTTTTTTACAATGGAAAGGATTTTGTCGGTGTTTTTTGCATCTCGCATGGCACTGGTAGCACAGGCTTTGATGGCATCTACATGATATGCATTGATTAAATGACGGAATGCTTTTAATGTTTGAATGAGCATTTGTGTCTTCTCTTCTGAAATAATGCCTGTTTCAAAAACATCAAAACCTAATCTTAAGGGCACACGAATTAAATTCAACTTGTTGAAAGATGTTGTATTGTCTATTCCTTCAATCACCTCCGTGATTAAAAGCCTGGCTGCGTTACTACCTATATCTATTGCGGCTAATTTCAATTTTTTTGTTTGAAGTGCAAATTTGGTAAAAATAAATTTGAACGCTAAGATAAACTTTCCACCAAATGTGATTAATGAAAAATCAACTTGTCGTTATGACAATTGTCATCAAATATAAAAGTCAGGAATTACAGAATTGCCTCTCTTTTTGTGTAGATAATTATAGATATCAACTTGAGATCTCACCTTTTTAGTGTTTCTGGGGTTGACATAATTATTATGTTGTTCATTATCTAGGATTCGGGCTTTGATGTTGTCTTTGAGCTGAATGTTGAGGATATCTTTTATTTCGTTGATTAGATTTTTATCAAGCACCGGACAAGCGGCTTCAACTCTGTGGTCAATATTTCTTACCATCCAGTCGCAGGAAGAAATATAAACTTTTTCATGGCCGCTGTTATGAAAAATCATCACCCTTGCATGTTCGAGATATTCATCCACTATACTTATGGCTTGAACTTGTGTTTTAAATTTTTTATTTTCAGTGTACATGCAACAAATACCTCTGATAATCATTTTTATTTCTACACCGGCTCTTGCGGCAACATATAGTTTTTCAATCAATAGCTCATCGCTGAGTGAATTAACCTTTAAAGTAATAGCAGCTTTTTTGTTTTGATGGGCATGTTTTATTTCCTTGTCAATTAGTAATTCGATTTGGTTTCGCATATTGATAGGGGAAACTAACAGCGTTTTACATGACTTTAAAATAAGTTGTTTGCTTAATGGCTTTTCTAAATAACTGAAAATTCTGTTAGCATCAGCCATGATGTTATTATTGGAAGTCAGCAAACAATGATCTCCATAAGCAAGAGCTGTGTTCTCATTTAAATTGCCTGTGCTCACAAAACCATAATGAATGAATTTTTTGTCGATTTTCTTTTTGATGACGCACAATTTGGCATGAATTTTCATTCTAGGAACACCCAATAAAACTTTTACGCCTGCTTCTTCCAAGGCTGTTTTCCATTCCAGATTTGCCTCTTCATCAAATCTGGCTCTAAGCTCAATCATGACCGTAACATCCTTTCCATTTCTTACCGCATTAATTAAAGCATTGATGATTTTAGAACGAGAGGCCAATCTGTAACAAGTAATTTTTATGCTGATGACATCCGGGTCGATAGCTGCTTCTCTTAACAGGTCGATCACTGAATTAAAAGAATGATATGGAAAATGAAGCATAATGTCTTTAGTCAAAACGACTTTAGATACACTATTTGTGTTTCTTAAATGTGGATGCGTGAAAGACTCCTTTCTTAATTTGCTTTCATTAAAAACTACAGATGGAAAATTCATGAAATCTTTGAAATTATGAATTCTGCCTCCTGGTATTAAGTTGTCTTTATGAGAAAGTCCTAATCGACCAATTAGATAATTAAGTAAAGCAGGTGGTATTTCTCGGTCATAAACCAGTCTCACCGGTTTGCCTTTTTTTCTGTTCTTTAATCCTTTTTCAATTTTCTGTATGAATGAAGTGGAAACGTCATTGTCGATGTCTATTTCAGCATCTCTTGTAACTTTTATGGCATGTGCTGAAAAAGTGTCGTATCCGAAAAAAGAAAAAATATTTGGCAAACAATATCTAATAATGTCTTCTAGTAATAGTATTTGTTTTTCTGTATTTTTTGTGGGAAGGATGATGAATCTCGATAAGATTCTGGTAGGTACTGGAATTAATGCAAATTTCTCAGTGATTGATTTATCCTTTTTTGAAAGGGTGCAAGCCAGATAGATGTACTTGTCATTTAATGCAGGAAAATTACTAATGCTTTCAATCATCAAGGGCACAATGTTACTTCTAACTTGTTCGTTGAAATATTTTAGAATGAATTTTTGTTGCTGAATGTTCAACTTTTTTTCATTGGTGAGAAAGATTTTTTTCTTTTTTAATTCTCTTTGAATTTCATTCCAAATTTGATCGAAATCATTTTGTAAGGTGAGTACTTTTTCATGAATGGATTCAAGTATACTTTCCGGGTCGATTTCCAAATGCATTCTTGATTTAGCTTCAATTTGCATCATCCGTTTAAGTGTAGCTACTCTTACCCTGAAAAATTCATCGAGGTTATTTGAGAATATACCCAAGAATTTAATTCTTTCTCTAAGCGGAACTGTTTTGTCGGCAGCTTCCTGTAATACCCGGCTGTTAAATGAAAGCCAGCTGATGTCTCTTATTATTGTTTTTCTCTTCTGCAATTAGTTATAAAATTGAGACGTGAAATTAGGGTATCCTGAATAGAATATTGTTATTCCAATATTAAATTTTCCAGCCTTCAAACATAGAAAATGTAATCGGCATTTATTTTCTTATTTGTTTATTGAGAGAGGGAATGATAAGCAAAGAAATGAGACCGATGATAATGATGAGTCCGGTGGAAACACCCCACATCACCCAGCCAAAAGCTTTGCCAAGTGGAGCGTGTATGCCATAAAGAAGTAATGTTTGCATAACAAAAATAGGGAAGGAGCCGATGCCTCCTGGGGTAACTATCATGGATAGGGTAGCGAGTGTGAGAACGGAAAAAGCAGCCCCAATCGGTAATGAAGCGGTGCCATCCATTCCTTTGAAACCTACATAAATTTGACCAAGATACATGGCCCAAATAAAAATGGTATGTAGCAGAAATAGCTTTCTTTGTTTTAATTGTTTGATTGTTTTGAAGCCTTCGCCTACACCGGATATGAAATTATGTATGGCTTTAATGATTTTATTATCGGGCTTCTTGGTGGATAGCCATTTCATTAATCTCCAAATCGTAAATAGGATTAAAAAAATGACAACAAATTTCAACAAGAGATTTGTGCCTGTTGAAGATGACATGGCCTCCCATTCTTTTTTGAAATAACCTCCAATCAGCTGTATTTGAATCAGGATGGTGATGCCAATAAATACAGCGTAACAAATCAAATCAAAACTTCTCTCAACGATAATGGTGCCTACCAACTTGTCGACTTTCAGTTTTTCATATTTTGCCAAAAAAGTACATTTCAATAATTCGCCTAATCTGGGAACGGCTGCATTGGCGAGATAGCCAATCATGGTAACAGAAAACAGGTTTGATAATTTAGGTTTGTATCCTAAAGGTTCCATTAATAATCTCCATCTTAATGACCGACTAATATGGCTTAAAATACTCATTATGGCAACTGGAAATATTATTCGATAATCTGCATTTTGTATAGCTGCATAAAATTCCTTTTTCTCAGGTTCAGTCATAGATTTCAATTGCCACCATACCAGAAATAATCCTCCACCAAGGAAAATTATATATTGTAAAATGGAAACTAATCTTTTGTTCATAATGTACAAGATACAAATGCTTAACTAAAAATAGGCATTCAAATTATTTGACAGGGTTTATTAAAGTCATGTTGTCAATCAATCTGATATTATTTATGCTAGATGCAATTAAAGCAACAATGCCATTTTTATGATTCGTTTTTTCCAATGGGTTTAGTTGACAATCGACTAATTCCACATAGTCCACTTCAAATCCTTTTTCACTGATCATTTTGTTTGCTTCAGTTATAATTTCTTCAATTGAATTGTTGGTGATTTTGGATTTCATGTTCATTAATGAATTGAAAATCACAATAGCATTTTGCCGCTCTTCTTTGGATAATCGTCTGTTTCTGCTGCTCATGGCGAGTCCGTCTACTTCTCTTATTGTGGGAGCGATTACCAATTGAACATTCATATTTCTGAGGCTGATCATTTTTTCAATAACCATGCATTGTTGGTAGTCTTTTTGTCCGAGGTATAATATATTACATGTTATGATTCGTAAAAGTCTTTCAACCACCATGCAAACGCCTTGAAAGTGACCTGGTCTGTATTTTCCTTCGAGAATGGTTTCAAGATGGCCCAGTTCATAGTTGATTTTAATGAAATCTTTTGGGTAGATTTCATCTGTTGAGGGTAGGAATAATAAATCACATCCTGCTTCTTCCAGCATGGCGATGTCCGATTCAATGGTTATTGGGTATTTTTCGAAATCCAAAGGATTGTTGAATTGTGTTGGATTTACGAATATGCTACAGACTGTAAGTGAGTTAGCTGCTTTACTTTTATAAATTAAAGAGATGTGACCTTCATGTAATGCGCCCATAGTAGGAACAAAGCCGATGGATTGGTTTTCCTTGATTTTAGTAGCTAAGAAATTATGGATATCAGCCGCTTTTTTAAAAATAATCATGAGTTTGAAATTGCTTGGATTGTCTATTTTACCAAAATTTTTGAATAAATATCAGTACTTTTGCAGACAATTTAAAAATATTGCGCAATTAATAAAGCACAAATGTCTACAAAGAAAAGAATATTATTTATTGCAAATGAGATTTCTCCTTATTTGGAGTTAACCGAATTTGCAGAGGTGGTGAATAAATTGGCAGTATTGTCTAATGACAACAACTTCGAAGTGAGATGCATCATGCCAAGATTTGGGGTTATCAATGAACGTAGACATCGTTTACATGAAGTCGTTAGGCTTTCTGGAATAAATGTTACCATTGATAATGATGATTATCCTCTTGTGATAAAAGTGGCTTCACTACCAAACGCAAGACTGCAGGTTTATTTTCTAGATAATGAAGACTATTTTAAACGCAAATCGATTTTTACTGATGAGAAAGACAAGTGGTTTGACGATAATGGCTTGAGAACGGTACTTTTTTGCAAAGGCGCTCTTGAAACTGTAAAGAAATTCGGATGGCCTCCTGATATTATTCATTGCAGTGGCTGGATGACTGGATTAATACCTATGTTTATTAAAGCAGCGTATAAAAAAGAACCTGTTTTCAGTAATAGTAAAGTTGTCTTTACGATTGGGAACAATACTTTCAAAGAAAAGCTTGGTGCTGATTTTCTGAAATTGGCAACTATTAATGATTACGTTACTAAAAAAGAATTAGAGTTTTATAAGGATAACAACAACACTGCCATGTTCAGAGGTGGTGCTCAATTTGCTGATGCCATTTCTTTTGGAGCCGAAAAAGTTGATAAAAAATTGACTGAAGAATTCTCCAAAGTGAAAGGAAAAAAAATTGTCAAGTTCAATCCTGAATCTGATTTAACAGAGTATTTGCAATTGTATAGCGACATTGCGAAATAGAATTAACTCAAATTAAAATTCCGTTTGTGCTCAAAAGATTTATAAAAGAACCATACTTTCTTGTTTTTGTTTTTTTGATTTTCATCTGGGGCTGTACAAAGCTCGATACCACTACAATTGGCGGGGATCTTATTCCTGAAGTAGATAATATCAACACTTTTGCGGATACGCTTGACATCATTTCTACTCAAGGTGTATTTGATGGGGCGTTTAAAGACACCACCAAATTGACTTTCGCCGAAAATTATGTTGTTGGTAAAGTAAATGATCCGCTAATGGGTGGCACAACTGCTGCACTTTATTTACAGATGAAGCCGCCATTTTATCCTTACTTTATTGGCAAAGTAGCGAAAGATACCATTGTGCAAGCGGATTCAGTGGTACTTTGTTTAAGTTATAAATCTTTCTGGGGCGATTCTACACAGCCCTTACAATTTCAGGCTTACACCGTTTCATCTGCAGCTCATGGAGAATGGGATTCTGCTTATGCTTATAAAAATATCAACTTTGCTCCGGCGCTTGGCGACGTTATCAGTAATCCTGTTACGGTGGATGTTAGAACACTTAAGAATTATGTAAAAGTTGGTAAATCAGATTCTGCCAACAATCAAATCAGAATCAAACTTTCAAATGCATTTCGTGATTCACTTTTTACAAGAGATACGGTAAATAATAAAGCATTTTTAAACGATTCTATTTTCAGGATATTTAATAATGGGTTTGCTGTTATAGCAAATAGTGGCAACTCATTGGTGTATGTAAATTTGCTTGATTACACAACCCGATTGGAATTGCATTACAAAAGAAAAAATGGCGGTGCGGTAGATACCACTTATTCAAGCTATTACTTTAATTCAGGATTACATGGCGAATATTTGAGATTATCATGTGTAGCCAATAACATCATTAGAAACAGAACGACATTGCCAAGTGGTGATCAGGAATTGTATTTACAAACCAATCCTGGTACATTCGCCAATCTCGAAATTCCTGGATTGACCAACTATGGTAATAAAATAATACATCGTGCTGAATTGCAAATCAGACAAATTCCTGATCCGGTAAATGATAAGGTTTTTGTTGAACCCCCGTTTTTATACATGGATTTAATTGATACAGGTACTTCAAAATGGAAGCCTATATACTTCGATTTGAATCCTAGTGCCGCATACGATCCTGATTTCAAATTAGCCGGTTATCCTTTCTTGCCTGCTAATGGTTCTGTTGATGTGAATTATTTTGGTGGCGTAGCGAAAACAAGAAATATTTCTTCAGGCGAACAAATATATTACAACATCAACATCAGCAAGTACATTCAACAACTGGCAACAAAAAATACGAACAACTACAAATTCAGGTTGTTTGCAGCACATAGTTTTATGTATCCACAATACAGCACTGTTAATATTCCATATCTGAATCCTATCGCATATGGAAGGGTTAGAGTAGGCGGGGGCAACAATGCTGTTCCTGAATACAGGATGAGATTAAGAGTGATTTATTCCAAAGTAAAATAATTATAAACGCCTCAAAAATTAAATTTTGAGGCGTTGTTCTTTTATATTTCATCCCTTATCTTTGCAATCTCAAAAAACAAAAATTTATGCCTTATTTATTTACTTCAGAATCGGTTAGTGAAGGTCATCCAGACAAAGTAGCTGATCAGATTAGTGACGCTTTAATTGATAACTTTTTAGCGTTTGATGCTTCCAGTAAAGTAGCTTGTGAAACCTTAGTAACAACCGGTCAAGTTGTATTGGCAGGTGAAGTGAAAAGTAAAGCATACTTGGATGTTCAAGAAATCACAAGAGGTGTGATTCGTAAAATCGGATATACCAAAAGCGAGTACATGTTTGAAGCCAATTCTTGTGGTATTCTTTCAGCTATTCATGAACAATCTTCAGATATCAACCAAGGTGTAGATAGAAAGAAAAAAGAAGAACAAGGTGCCGGTGATCAAGGTATGATGTTTGGATATGCCACTAACGAAACAGAAGATTACATGCCATTGGCATTGAATCTAGCTCATAAATTATTAGAAGAGCTTGCTGCTTTAAGAAGAGAAAATAAGCAAATTAAATACTTGCGTCCAGATGCTAAAAGTCAGGTTACTCTTGAATATGATGACAATAATAGACCTGTTCGTATAGACGCAATCGTTGTTTCCACTCAACATGATGATTTTGGAAAAGATGATGCGATGTTGGCTAAAATTAAAAAAGATATCATCAATATTTTGATTCCAAGAGTGAAAGCTAAATATCCAAAATACGCTCACTTGTTCAATAACAAAATCAAATATCACGTAAATCCAACCGGTAAATTTGTAATCGGTGGACCACACGGAGATACTGGTTTGACTGGTCGTAAAATCATTGTTGATACTTACGGTGGTAAAGGTGCTCATGGTGGTGGCGCTTTTAGTGGAAAAGATCCTAGTAAGGTAGATCGTTCTGCTGCTTATGCAACCAGACATATCGCTAAAAATCTTGTTGCTGCCGGTTTGTGTGATGAAGTTTTGGTACAGGTTTCTTATGCAATTGGCGTTGCCCAACCCACAAGTATCAATGTGGTTACTTATGGTACTGCAAAAGTGTCTTTAACTGATGGTCAAATTGCCGACAAAGTAATGAAAATGTCTTGCTTTGATATGCGTCCTTATTTCATCGAACAAAGATTGAAATTACGTAACCCAATGTATAGCGAAACTGCTGCTTATGGTCACATGGGACGTAAGAATGAAGTTGTTGAAAAAACATTCACTTCTCCTGATGGTAAAAAAGTAACAAGAAAAGTAGAATTGTTTACTTGGGAAAAATTGGATGCTGTAAAAGAAGTTAAAAAAGCATTCGGATTAAAATAAATACTAACTAACTGCTTAATAAAAGAACCATAAGTTTCGGCTTATGGTTTTTTGTTTAATTAAAGCATAAATTTGAACAGTGAAAAATTTCAGACATCAACACCAGCGCCCCAAAAAGAATACTT
>CANGEZ010000073.1 GCA_947452875.1 Chitinophagaceae bacterium | reverse complement strand
GTTACTGTTATAGATGCGCCGGTAGCATTTCCTGGAGTCCAGCTATAAGTATCAGCGCCTGTTGCAGTTAAAGTTACTGGTGTTCCTGAGCAAATAGATGTAGTACTTGCACTTGAATTAACTGTAGGAGTAGCATTTACAGTTAAGGTTGCGTCATTAGAATTTAATGAACCTGGACATCCGCCTGTAGTTACCGTAGCAATAACTCTGTATTTGTTTCCATTGATAGCAGTAGTAACAGAATTGATTACATAGCTAGCATTTGTTGCACCAGAGATATCATTCCATGTAGTTCCGCCATCTGTACTTGATTGCCACTGATAAGTAACACCGTTACCTGTTGCAGTCGAATTGAAAGTAGCGTTATTGCCAGCACATAATGTAACGTTTGAAGGTTGAGTGGTAATAGCAGTTGCAACGTTTACTGATAAAGTCGCAGCACTTGTATTTACAAGACCACATTGTGTTGTAATCACGGCTCTGTATTGATTGTTATTAGCACTTAAAGCTACTGCAGAAATAGTGTATGTACTTGAAGTTTCTCCTGCAATATCAGTCCATGTAGTTCCACCGTTAGTACTTACTTGCCATTGATAACTAACACCTACAGTAGAAGAGGCTGTAGTGAAAGTTGCACTTGTTCCAACACATGAACTTACATTAGAAGGTTGAGCAGTTACAGTTGGAGGTGCAGAAGAAGCAACAACAAATGCAATTGTACTAGTTTGAGTAATTGTTCCAGCAGTACCGGTTACAGTTACATTGTAAGTACCTGGAGTAAGTAATGATGTATTATCTAAAACAACAGTTGTTGTATTACCTGGTGTTAAAGGACTGGTTCCAAAAGTCACAGTTGTTCCTGCTGGATTTCCACTAGCTGTTAAATTGATAGGAGTAGAGAAACCACCACTAGTGGTAGTAGCTAAACTTGCAGTAGCACTTGCAGTTGATCCACAAGCGATATTCGCACCAGCTGATGGAGAGAATGTAAATCCTGTAGCAGGAGCAGTGATAGTAAAATTAGCATTGTTGATATCAAAGAAGATATTTCCAACAGCTTCAACTTTGATACGAGCTGTTGTAGTTACGTTATTTGGAACAGTAATAGTTTCAGTTCCGTCATTTGGTGTGTTGTCAACAATAACTACCGGCCATGTATAGCCGCCATCTGTTGAAAGTGAAATTTTCACGTTAGCACAACTAACTGGTGCTTGGTCTGAACCATTTACACTCCAAATTACAGTTTGGCTAGTACCTGCTTGCCATGAAATACCAGTAGCGTTTGGAGTTGATACCGCAAATGGACCAGCTGTTCCGTTAACGGTAACAGTCATATCAGTGAATGCAGTTTGTCCAACTTTAATTGGAGCTGTAGAGCTATAAGGGCAGTTGTCTCTTACAGTCAATCTAAAGTTCAAAGTACGTGCTACAGAGCTCAAATACTCGATGTTAGCACCTGCATCACCACCTGTAATTGGACCTGTAAATAATTGACCAGCAAGGATTCTGTCTAATTTAGGACAGATACGTGTTGGTGAAGTAGTAGGAGAGAATGAAAGCCAGTTTGGACCATTGGTTTTTGTTGCACTAGCAACAGAACCTGTACCTGAAGCAGTTGAGTTATCATTCTGTTCCCAGCAATATGTTATGGGATCTCCATCAGCATCAGTAGCAGAACCTGTTAATGCAAATGGTGTGCTTTTTGGAATGATATAGTTTCCAACTGGAGCTACAACTGGAGTTGCATTATTACCTGCCAAGCTTGTTGTAATTGGACAAGTTTTAGTTGTAAGGTTTGATTGAATTTGAGCAATTGTTGCTTCATGGTAGATATCAATTGAGTGAGGAGCAACGTCTTGGCTAGTAATACCTGCATAACCCATGATAGTTATACCTGATCCAATTTCTTTATTTACACCAGTACCTTCCAAACTCATTGAGAATGTGTGGTTGCCACCCATTTGGTGTCCAACCTCATGAACTACGTAGTCGATATCGAAATTGTCTCCTTGTGGAATACCATCAGCAGGAGAGGTGATACCACTGCCTTTTTGGTTATTCACGCAAATACAACCGATACAACCTGCGTTACCGCCACCGCCAGAAGCACCAAACATATGACCAATGTCGTAGTTAGCTTCTCCGATAACTGAAGTAAGTGTAGATTGTAACTGACCATTCCAGCTATTCATATTTGTATAAGGATCAGTTCCTGCTACATAATAAATAACACTTGTTGTGGTAGGGATTAAGTTCAAGTGTACTGCAAGGTCTTTTTCATAACAACCATTGCAACGAGTTAGTGTAGCATTAAATGCTGCTAAAACTAAATTTACTTGAGCTGCACTAGTAGCTCCGAAATAGTTTGAATATTCTGCGTTACAAGATTGAGCCAAACGCATTGTTTTTAAATCACCAGTAGAACGAGAAGTATTGTTAGCTCTCATTACTTGAGCATTCAACTCATTAGTGAAATGCTCATCAGCAGTTGAACAAGTCCATGGAGATTGACCAGGGTTTCTTTGTTTTGCAAATACTGCATAAGAAGTATGGTCTTGTGAGTATGGCTCAATGAATTCATTTGGTTTTTCTGTTCTGAAAACCATGGTTTGTATGCCTTGTGGAGAGATGCTCAATTTTAAAGTAGCATATTTGTCGGTAATTCCTTTACCTGAAAAAGCTCTGATTTCAGGAAAACGAGCTTGTAATGCAGGCTCGAAATTTGAAGCTTCAAATACTTCAAATTGTTCCATTTGTCCGTCTGCATTTGGAAGTGAAATAATTGTTGAATGTCTTTGAGAATTGTCAACAACAGTAAAAAGGTCTTGTCTTAGTGAAGCTACATTCAAATCAAAAACTTTAAATGTTTTTGGGAATGATAATCTCGCAACACCTTTGTCTTTTGGGAAATCCAAACTGCCGATGTGAGCAGCCCAGTAGTTTTTTTGTTGAGCGAAAATTGAAACTGATGTTACCATTAATAGAATCATAGAAATGGTGACCGTGTAAAATTTTTTCATTCTGTTTTTTTTCTTTTACGTTTTTAAAATAATCAATGTTTTTTCAAAGTCGATAGGTTTCAATTGTTGAAATCGACTTAAATAAATTCATTTTTTTTTTGAGAATCGTCAAATTTATTGAATTTTTAGTATGAAAAACCAAAAACTAATTGTTTTTTAGAATCATTTTTTAGGTAATGCTGTTTTTCGGAAAATTCAAAGTTGAACGACTTAAAAATGCCATCTAATAAGATGCCCATTTTTTATTAAAAGCAGCCTGTTATATATTGAAAACTGATATTTTTTTCAAGAAAACTTATTAATGGCAAGTGATTTTTCTAATATTGATTGCTGAGGATAGTATTCATTAATCTGCAATAAAGATAAAATAGAGTAACATCGCCGCGGCGATTGTCATTACCAAAAAAGTAATAATGCCAAGTATATTGGATTTTCGAGAATTGGTATATTCACCCATGACTAATTTATTGTTGCAAATATGCAAAATAACTGCAATCAAAATTGGCGCTGTCAGTCCGTACAAGATAGCAGCATATAATAAAGCTTTTATTGGACTAAAGCCCAAATAATTTACTGCCAACCCCAGCAATAAAGAAATGGCAATGATGATATAAAATGCTTTCGCTTCGTAGTATTTTTTATCCAATCCGTCTACCCAGCCAAAGGTCTCACAATACATATATGACAGCGATCCACTTAATACGGGAATAGCAAGGAATCCGGTTCCTATAATGCCTGCAGAAAAAAGCAAATAAGCAGCTTTTCCGGCAAGTGGCTCTAATGCTTTTGCTGCATCTTCCACGGTGATGATCTTGTGCATGTTACTGTTGTATAAAACAGTTCCGGCAGTTAAAATAATAAAGAACATCACCACATTTGAAAAAAACATACCGAAATCAACATCGTATTTTACTTCACTCATCAGTTTTTTATTTATGATAATTTTCTTCTGTTGTTTCATTTCTTCTGCTTCCATATTTGCTTGCCAGAAAAATAAATAGGGCGAAATAGTAGTGCCAAGCAATCCGACAAGAATACTTATGAATTCTTTATTGAAGCGGATATTAGGCATAATCGCGGATTTTAGAATATACCCAAAATCTTGTTTGTATAAAAAAGGTACAATCAAATAAACCAACAAGACAATACAGAGGTACTTTAAAATGGAAGCAATTTTTTTATAGGGGAAATAAACAATGCAAATGATAAGTATAATCGTAAAAAGTACACTGAAAAAACCCGGTTCTATTTTAGGGAATAGCAGATTTCCAACAGCGCCCATTCCCGCAATATCTGCACCTATATTAAGTATGATTGCCGGAGTACTGAAAAGAAGAATCAGATAAAGCATCTTTTTTGAATAATGTCGTTTGATGGTTCCTGTTAGTCCCATTGATGATACAATGCCGATTCTGGCACACATCTCTTGTATCGAAGCCATCAACGGAAAAGTAAACAACGCTGTCCATAAAGTGGCCAATCCAAATTGTGCACCAGCTTGCGAATAGGTAGCAATTCCGGATGGGTCATCATCACTTGATCCGGTAATTAAACCTGGACCTAATTTCTTCCATATTTTTTTTAATGACATTAAGGTGAAAATTTAATAACTGATTTTTTGGCTTTTATTGTATAAAAGTGGCAATGCTTAAGGGATATAAATCTAGTCAATATTAACAATGGCGTCTATAATAAGAAAATTGATTTTAGTCATGCTTTTTAATATAAATTGCAATTCTTAGATTAATATTTAATGATCAATTATGAATAACGATTTCAATAAAAATGAAGATGCACTCAAAATGGCATGGAGTGGTATTCGTCAGAAACTTGAAAAAATAGCTGAAGGTGGTGGAAAAAAAGCTGCGCAAAAACAAAAAGAAAGAAACAAACTGACTGCAAGAGAACGCATCAGCTATTTACTGGATGACGATACACCATTTATTGAAATCGGTGCTTTTGCAGGTTATGATATGTATCATGAACATGGCGGTTGTCCTGCCGGAGGAACTGTAAGCGGTATCGGTTATGTGAGTGGCAAACAATGTGTGATTGTTGCTAATGACCAAACGGTAAAAGCGGGAGCTTGGTTTCCTATCACTGGAAAGAAAAATCTAAGAATGCAGGAGATGGCTATGGAAAATAAATTGCCTGTCATTTATCTAGTTGACAGTGCCGGTGTTTATCTACCTATGCAAGACGAGATTTTTCCTGATAAAGAACATTTTGGTCGCATTTTCAGAAACAATGCAAAAATGAGCGCCATGGGCATAACACAAATTGCAGCTGTAATGGGTGCTTGTGTTGCTGGAGGTGCTTATCTTCCTATAATGAGTGATGAGACGTTGATGGTTGAAAACGCAGGTTCGATATTTCTAGCCGGACCTTATTTGGTTAAAGCTGCTATAGGTGAAGATATTGATTTGGAAACTTTGGGAGGCGCTGTTACACATACTGAAATATCAGGTATCGCGGATTATAAATTTAAAACAGAACAAGAGTGTTTGGATCAAGTGAAAAGGATCATGGAAAAGCTTGGGCCTTCTGCAACTGCGAATTTTAACAGGATTGATGCCAAGCCACCAAAAAACAACAATGGAGAAATTTATGGCATTCTCAGCGAAGGAAATACGAAGCCATATAACATGGTCGATCTAATTGAATGTATAGTTGATGAAGATAGTTTCGATGAATTCAAACAGGATTATGGCAAGACTATCGTTTGCGGTTATGCGCGTGTGGAAGGTTGGGCCGTGGGTATTGTTGCCAATCAACGCACAATTGTAAAAAGCAAAAAAGGTGAAATGCAATTGGGCGGTGTTATTTATAATGATAGTTCAGATAAAGCAGCACGCTTCATTTTAAATTGTAACCAGAAAAAAATACCACTTGTTTTTTTGCAAGATGTAACCGGATTTATGGTAGGTAGCAGAAGCGAACATTCGGGTATCATAAAAGATGGGGCCAAATTGGTAAATGCTGTTGCCAATAGTGTTGTTCCAAAAATTACCGTAATTGTTGGAAACTCGTATGGTGCGGGCAATTACGCCATGTGTGGAAAAGCTTATGACCCTCGATTTATCTATGCATGGCCTACTGCTAAAATTGCAGTTATGGGCGGCGAACAAGCAGCTAAAACCATGCTACAAATTCAAGTGGCAGCAATGAAAGCTAAGGGGGAAGTTGTTACGCCTGAACAAGAAACAGAATTGCTCAATAGAATAACCGATAATTATACACGACAAACAAAGCCCGAATATGCAGCTGCACGTTTATGGGTAGACGCTATTATCGATCCTAAAGAAACCAGATTGGTTATTGCTAAAGGAATAGAAGCCGCTAATCATAATCCAGTTATTGAGGAGATGAAGGTGGGGGTTTTTCAAGTGTGAAACCAATTTGATAATTAATCAATTTGATAATTTGGTAATTCGCCAATTTTTATGATTTAAACACCAAACACCAAACACCAAACACCAAACACCAAACACCAAACAATTCCAGTGTCTACAAAAAATCACATAACCATCTACACCGACGGTTCATCCCGTGGTAATCCCGGGCCCGGAGGTTATGGTGTGATATTAATGTATGGGAATCACAAGAAAGAATTGTCTCATGGCTTCAGAATGACAACTAACAATAGAATGGAATTGATGGCGGTAATCGAAGGTATTAAGGCTTTGAATACTACAGATATTCCGGTTAAAATATATTCAGATAGTCAGTATGTAGTAAATGCCATAGAAAAAGGCTGGCTCACAACATGGATCAAAACAAACTTCAAAGGAGGTAAAAAAAATCCAGATTTATGGAAAGAATACCATAAGCTTTCAAAAGATTACAATATAAAATTACATTGGGTAAAAGGCCATGCTGAAAATCCTTTTAATAATAGATGTGATGAATTGGCAACTTCTGCTGCAGACGGGCGGCATCTTTCAGTTGATCATGGGTATGAAAATGCGTCTAGTTAGTTGTAGTATAAATCTTTGTTTAATGTGTTCAAAAGGTTCAATAGGTTCAAAAGGTTAATCTCCTTTAGAAAAATCATTTTGAACTTATTGAACATCTTAAACTTATTGAACCTTTTAAGCTGAAGCTTTCTCGAAATAAAACTTATTCACCAATGTGTAAGTTCCGAATAGTAATACACTGAATCCAAGATCAACAGCTAAACCATTTTTTACAAATGGAATTCCTGCAGCAAGACAAGTAGCCCAACCCTGAAACCCTGTTCCGTATGTATTAAATGTGTCGAAGAAAAAGCAATTGGTATTGCTTAAAAAGAAGAATAATAAAGTAGAAGCAACCGAATAACCTGCAACACGAAAAGGAGAAATCTTTTTCATTGAGAATCCTAAAACAGTAACCAATAATAAAGAAGCATAGTTACCAATTTGACCGTATCCATAAAACCCCGGAGCGATATTGAAAATTTCCAACATCAAATCAGAAACAAACATGGCCATCAATGGCATTAAAAAAGCCAATTTTTTATCTTTAATTACAACGCCGCTGAATAAAGAAATGGCAATAATAGGATTGATGCTGAAAGGAAATGTAGCCACTTTTAATATTGCAGCGAATAAAACCAAAGCCGTTCCGATAATGATGTATTTTTTATTTGAAGTCATTCTAAATGTATTTGTCGCAAAAATAGGTAATTAAACACATGTTTTTTCATCCTTTCAAAATGCTTTTATCCTCATGGTGTGAATATTGATGTTTATTAGTTTTGATTATGGCAAAACATAATGATATAGGCAAAAAAGGAGAGGAGTTGGCTGTTGATTATTTCGCAGCTAAAGGATACGAAATACTTCACAGAAACTGGCGTAAAGGGCATTGGGAAATTGACTTGATTTTATGCAAAAATAATTTACTTCATATTGTGGAAGTCAAAACGAAATCATCCAATAAATATGGTTATCCTGAAGACGAGGTTACGGCCAATAAATTCAAATACCTTACCAGTGCCGCTGAGGAGTTTTTATTTCTATACCCAAAATGGAAGCGGATTCAATTTGATATTCTGTCTATCACTTTAGAACCGGAGTTGAGGTTTTTTTTGATTGAGGATGTGTTTCTCTGAAGCCTCTCCCCAGCCCTCTCCTAAGGAGAGGGAGTTGTCAAAAAATGAGATTCCCCGATTTTAAACATAATAATTCGATTCAAAGGTCATAGTGCAAAACATCATCAATTCCCCCTTTGGGGGATTAAAGGGGGCCGAACCTCTCAACCATTTTCTCCACCATCTTAAATGTAGCTGGACAATAATCTATATTTTGCTTGTGTACGTGTGCATACAATTTCCATTTCTTTTTTGATAAGTGAGGGAAGCCCGAACAATCAACCGGACGTATAGCGTAGATAGAGCATTTGTTGTCTTTCAAATTCAAAAACTGACAAGGTTGTGTTTTGTTGACTAAATCTTTATTGCTGTCTTTTTTCAACCATTGCTTGCTGAATTCATCAGGCGTTTGATTGAAATGAGCTGAAATTCTTTTCAAATCTTGCTTGGTGAAAGTTGGTGTCATTTTCTT
>CANGEZ010000072.1 GCA_947452875.1 Chitinophagaceae bacterium | reverse complement strand
GTTCTTGGATTTAAAGAAAGATCGAAAGAATTAATCAGAATCATTAAAGAAGAAAATGCAGAAATGCTTGTAATCGGCGCTCATGGCCACAAAGGGATCAAAGATTTTATTTACGGCACTACTATTGATAAGGTTAGACATGAGTTACACATACCGGTGTTTATTGTGAAGGGGTAAGCTGGATACTGGATGCTGGATGCTGGATACTGGATAGAGTATGCCAGATGTTAGATATCTAGTATCAAGAATCTAGTCTAGCCCTACTCCTCCACAAAATCCAATTCCTTTCCAAAAGTTTCTTTGATATTAACAAGAGCAATGATACCTATGGTCATGATAACAATACTCGTTATTAATCCTGCATTGAAATAAGTAAAATATTCTCTTAGAAATTTAAACAAAGGCAAAATCAATACAGCTAAAAGTCCTCTCACCATATTAGGAATGGTAGTAGCGGCAGTTGCACGTAAGTTAGTACCAAATTCTTCAGCACCCATGGTAACAAAAATCGCCCAATAGCCGGTTCCTAATCCTAGTCCACCGCAAACTATATACATAGCGGTTGCAGTTCCATTCCAAAGTGCTGTAAAATAAAGTATGATGAATAGAACAGTTATCCCGAAAAACAAATACAATGCTTTTTTTCTGCTCTTTAACCAGTTGCTAATAAAACCAACAGATAAATCCCCGATTGAA
This sequence comes from Chitinophagaceae bacterium, assembly GCA_947452875.1. Classification (GTDB taxonomy): domain Bacteria; phylum Bacteroidota; class Bacteroidia; order Chitinophagales; family Chitinophagaceae; genus Ferruginibacter. The sequence continues at coordinate 7,875 of CANGEZ010000072.1, read as the reverse complement.
ATCATTACATAAGCACACATGATTGCTTTGCCCGGGTCTATAACATCTTTGATCCCCATTTGCTTTCCAAACTCATTTGAAAAAGTAACCAATACACCAATGATTAACCAAGTAGGCAATCCAATTAAAATATTGTTCATGTATCTTTTGAAACGCTCCTTTTTGCTGAACAACAAAAAGAAATTACCGCGTTGAATATCCGTAGCTTTTATATTTTGAAAAATGCCAGATTCATATACAGACAATCTCAACAACAATAATAAAAAGCCCATTCCGCCTCCAATGAAATAACAAATTCTCCATTCGAAATTTTGCTTGATGATAAATGCAAACACAGCTCCACTCAATCCAATACCGGCAACAATTGAAGTAGCAATGCCTCTTTTTTCTTTGGAAACCATTTCTGCAACTAAAGTGATACCGGCACCTAATTCACCTGCGAGACCAATACCCGCAATGAATCTCACCCATTTATATTGTTCTACTGTTTGAACAAACCCATTAGCGATATTGGCTAAAGAGTATAATAGTATTGACCCAAATAAAACACTTAATCTACCTTTCTTATCACCCATCACACCCCATACAATTCCTCCTATCAATAAACCAAACATCTGCCATTTCAAAATAACTTCTCCTTGGAGCATCAAATCTGGCTCTACCAAACCTAGCGATTTCAGACTTGGTATACGAATGATTCCAAACAACAGCAAGTCGTATATATCTACGAAATAACCCAACGAGGCAACAAGAATTACAAAGCGAACAGAATTTTTAAATGGAGAAGACAAATTGTTCATGTATATTATTTATATAATTTTTTTGCCACAAAGGCGCCAAGGCACAAAGAAAGTGAAAGTAAATCTCCTTTAGGGTTCCTTTCTTAATTAAGTATCTCGTTTTAAAAAGTAACACACCTATGAAATTAAATGCTATCTAGTATCAAGCTTATCTAGCATATCCAGCTTATCTATCTACTCTTCTTCTTCACAAACATTTTCAACAACACTGGAATTGTTGTCAACAAAACAATTCCAATTACAATCACTTCCAGATGCTTTTTCAAATCAAAACCAAATGAACTTAAAATAAATCGCTGTAAATAATGTCCGCCGATTAACATACTAAACACCCAGGCAATCGATCCGACTATATTATAAAACGAAAATTTCTTGTTATCCATTTGAACAATACCAGCCACAATCGGAGCGAAGGTTCTTACAATAGGAATAAATCTGGCGATGATTATTGTTCCTGCACCATGTTTATCATAAAATTCTTTAGCTTGAAACAGATATTTCTTTTTGAATAAGAATGAATCTTTTCTTTCAAACAAATATGGTCCACTTTTTCTGCCAAACCAATAGCCGGTCATGTTTCCTAAAATACCGGTAAATGCAATAATGGCTCCGAGTATGAGCAAATTTAAAATTGCACTTCCGGTTGAAAAATGTAATGCGCCTTTTATTAAGTCGTTACTGTAAATACCTGCCACAAAAAGCAAAGAATCACCTGGCAGAAAAAATCCGGCAAACAAACCTGTTTCTGCAAAAACCACAAATACAATGAACCAAAGCCCACCATGTTCAATGTACCATTGAGGTTGTAATAACTGAAGCCAGTTGAATGCTAAGAGTATTGTTTGTGTCATTTTTTATTTTTTATAAGAAGCCCCCTCGATCACCCAAGGGGGGAAGTTGATTATGCTTTGTTGAATACCTTACTTTCTAATTTTTTTATTTTTATTTATGCGCAACATCGCTTAAGGGAGACATTGCTAAGAAAACCTATTTGTTTCTCAAATTTTACCCCGAGGTTTCGGGGCCGGCTATTTTACATTCAATATTTTACATTCTACATTTTTAACGCGCCCTCCCACTTACTCACAGCAGCTGTTGCCAGCGCGTTACCGAGGACGTTAGTCATGCTTCTTCCCATGTCGCAGAACGTGTCAATCGCCAGCACCAAACCTATCCCTTCGGGAGGAATGCCAAACATAGAACCTGTTGCCAAAACCACTACCAAAGAGGCTCTTGGCACACCGGCAATTCCTTTACTGGTTAGCATAAAAACTAATAACATAGCAATCTGTGTTCCCAGGTGATCTGTAATAGATGTTACGTTGTAAGCTTGTGCTATAAACATACTGGCGAAAGTCATATACATCATGCTCCCATCCAAATTAAATGAATATCCTAATGGCAAAGTGAAAGAAACAATTTTGCTGTCACATCCGAATCTTTCCATTTCCTCTACCAACTTTGGAAAAACCGCTTCGCTGCTGGCGGTGTTAAATGCAATTGTCATAGGCGAAGACAATCTTTTCAAAAGCACTTTCAATCTATGTTTTAAAATGATGTAACCCACCAACAATAAAAGTATCCATAATACTGCCAATCCTAAATAAAAGGATCCAATATAATAAGCGTATGTCTTTAAAATCCCCAAGCCTTTTAAAGCGATTACAGCTGTCATAGCACCAAAAACACCAACTGGAGCAAAATTCATCACATAGCCAACCATTTTCAAAACAACATGTGTTAATGAGTCAAGCGCTTTGATAATTGGTTCGCCTTTCACACCAATAGCTGTTAAGGCTACACCGAAAAAAACCGAAAAAATAACCAACTGAAGAATTTCATTATTGGCCATCGCTTCAATTACACTTCTAGGAAAAACATGTTCAATAAATTTATCTAAAGAGAATTCTTTGGTTTTACCTAACATGTCTTTTGCTCCTTCCAAATCAGCATTGGCGATATTTACACCCACCCCTGGTTTTGTTATCGTCACTAAAATCAACCCAAGAGTTAGACTGATTAATGAAGCAGACACAAACCAAATCATGGCCTTTCCGCCTACTCTTCCTACCGTTTTCAAATCACCCAATTTTGCAATGCCCACCACCAAAGTGGCAAATACCAATGGTGCAATAATCATTTGCACCAATCTTAAAAATATGGTGGCGAGTAATTTTATTTTAGGAGCGAAATCTTTTATAAAATCAGGAGATGCATTTTCATGAATCAGATACCCTGCTAATATACCTGCTATCATTGCAATAACTATGTAGGTAGTTAGTTTGCTTGACTTGGGTGAATGATAAGAATCTTGATGCATATCTTATTTTTAGTTTCGCAATGTAATATATAAATATGAATGAAAATAATCACTCAAATTAAATTAGAATAATTGGTTTATAAATGTTTCAGTTTATCAACAAATAATTTCTTATTTTTCAGAAATATTTTTTACTAAAAACTAAAATAAATGGGATTATTTACTAAAAAACCTATGCATCTACTTTTGGAAGAGGCAGGAGATTCAGAGAAAGGTTTAAAACGTACACTTAGTGCTGGCTCATTAGTCGCCCTAGGCATTGGAGCTATCATTGGTGCAGGATTGTTTGTTAGAACAGCTGCTGCTGCTGCACAAAACGCAGGACCTTCTGTAACACTTGGTTTTATTGTGGCTGCGATTGGATGTGCTTTGGCAGGTTTGTGTTATGCAGAATTATCATCTTCTATTCCTATCTCAGGAAGCGCATATACTTATACATATGCCACTATGGGAGAATTATTGGCCTGGATTATTGGCTGGGATTTGATTTTGGAATATGCAGTTGGAGCTGCAACTGTAGGTATTGCATGGAGTGAATATTTGAACAACCTGCTGGTGCATGTGTTTCACATGAAGGCGATTGCTTATGAATGGTGCCACTCTCCGTTTGAACATTCTATAGCTGATGCTGCAGGTGTTGTTCATTCAGGAATTATCAACTTACCTGCATTAGGAATTGTAGCAGCATTAAGTTTGTTACTCATCAAAGGAACTCAAGAATCGGCTTTTGTAAACGGATTGATTGTAATTACTAAAGTTTCCATTGTTATTTTGATTATTATTTTCGGATGGAATTTTGTTCAAGCTGGAAATCATACGCCTTATATTCCTGAACCTACTATTTATACAGACAGTCAAGGAGTTGATCACCATTTCGGTGGCATCATGGGTATTTTGGGTGCAGCGGGTGTTGTGTTCTTTGCTTTCATTGGTTTTGATGCGGTAAGTACGGCTGCTCAAGAAACGAAAAATCCTAAAACAGCGATGCCTATTGGCATTTTGGGTTCATTAGCCGTTTGTACGGTGTTGTATATTTTGTTTGCACACGTTTTAACGGGTATTGCTCCTGTAGAATTTTTCAGAACAGATGGCAAAGAAGCCTCTGTAGTTGCTGCTATCAACACCTATATGCCGGGTTATCAGTGGTTAGGTAAATTGGTAACTGTTGCTATCTTGGCTGGTTTCTCTTCTGTTATTTTGGTCATGCTACTTGGACAAAGCCGTGTGTTTTATTCTATGAGTAAAGATGGTTTATTGCCAGAAACTTTCAGTCATTTACATCCTAAATTCAAAACACCACATAAAGCCAATTTGATTATTCTAGTTTTGGTAGGTGGATTTGCTGCATTTGTTCCCGGTGACATCGTAGGCGATATGACAAGTATCGGAACTTTATTTGCGTTTATCCTTGTATGTAGTGCTGTAATTATTTTAAGAAAAACAAATCCTGAATTGCACCGCGAATTCAAAACACCTTTAGTACCGATGGTTCCTATTTTAGGTATTATTGTTTGTGCGGCTATGATTTTCGGACTTGGTTGGACAAACTGGGCTAGATTGTTTGGATGGTTGGCCTTAGGTATGATTATCTATTTTGGATACAGTAAGAAGAGAAGTCATTTGAAATAAGAAATACGAGACTTAACTAAATAAAATGAAAGCCCACGAATTTAAATCGTGGGCTTTTGTTAGCCCCCTGTCCCCCAAAGGGGGAAACTCAAAATAAACTTTACAAAAACGTGAGGCAAAAAAAACAATTCGTGAATTCGTGGTTGAAAAAAGTAAAAATTCAAAAAAACTATACTTAATGTTCTATGTGATTAGACTAATTCGCATATATCAATAAAACATAATCAGTTTCCCCCTTGGGGGGATTAAGGGGGCTTATTCGTGAATTCGTGGTTAAAGAAAAACTCAGTCGGAGACTGAGTACTCTGGTAGACACCGGTCAATAGACCGGCGCCATTCCTGGCAAAAAACAATTACTGCATTCGTGGTTAATCCAACATAACACAATCAATTCCCCCTTCGGGGAATTTAGGGGGCTACTTCCACCTCATCCATAAAAATATGCGTATCTCCGCCCGCGCCTTCATGCCAAGAAGGTAATTTACCAAACTGCTCAGCAACAATTTTTATATAACGACATGGTTGTTTTTCAAAAACCGCTTCTACTTTTTTAGTTTGAGGATTTACATCTTCGATTGGTATATAATTTTCTCCTACATATACTTTTTCAAAATTCACGCCATCATGCGAAATGAAAACACTTACTTTCTTAGGCATCACAATCCAGGCGCGAACATCCTGTAAAAATCCGATGCTTACTTTCGATATTGAAGTTTGTTTTTTCAAATCAATAATCACTTCAGGATTTTGTAATTGATAACCTTGCCAGTTGCCCATGCGCCAGTTGGTAGTGCCATGAATACCGTCGATTAAGCCATCAGCCCCGCCACCATTGTATTGCGGCTCGTATGTTGTGTTTAATTTTACAGACCAATTATTTGACTTTTTTCTAAATGAAGAGGATGTAACAAAACTGCGGTTATTGTCTTTATCAACAGCAATGGCCTTTATCTCCATAGAAGTGTCAATCATAAAAGGATGAGTAAACAAATTCATTTTCTCATTTGGCGTTTCTCCATTTGTTGAATAATAAATTTTCACACCTTTTTGAGGAGATGAAATCGAAATCGTTTTCTTTCTGGTAAGTGAAATATTTCCACCATCGATAATGGGATTCAATACAATTTTGGCATCGGTCATTTTCGAGAGCTCTTCGTCATTATTAGCAAGTGTAAAACAATTAAGCGGCAATGCTGCCATATTGAAAGTAACCAAACCTCCGTTGGCAATATCTTCATGATTCAAATATGGATATTTCCATTCAGTTGGTCTTAATGAGCGAGATGTACTGATCAAAGCATTTTGGATATAAAAGTTTTTATCATTTTTATTGACAGCGTTGACTACAAAAGACTTTCCATTTTCAAGATGAATTTCTGCCAAACTAAATTGAGGAGAGCCAATCATGTATTTGTTGTTTCCTGGAGTTACGGGATAAAAACCCAAAGCGCTCATCACATACCAAGCACTCATTTGTCCGCAATCCTCATTACCTATCAACCCATCAGGTGAATTTTTATAAAACTCATTCATTACTTTATTAGCATAGAATTGAGCTTTAGCCGGGTTGTCGGTATAATCATAGAGATAAATAATATGGTGACTTGGTTCGTTTCCATGTGCATATTGACCAATCAAACCTGTAATATCACTTTGATCCCTTCCGGTAGTTTTGGAATTTTCATTGAATAAAGCATCCAGCTTGGTTTCTAGTTTTTTCTTTCCACCCATCATGCTGATATAACCATTAATGTCTTGCGGAAAATAAAAAGAATATTGCCAACTGTTGGCTTCTGTAAAATGATTATTGACTTCACGCGGGTCGAATGGAGAAATCCAGCCGCCATTTTTTCGAGGACGTACAAATCCGGATTGAAAATCAAGAATATTTTTGTAATACTGAGCACGCTTGATACACTTCGTGTACGCTTCATTGTTACCTAAAGATTTTGCATAAATGGCAATGCAATAATCATCATAAGCATATTCTAAATTTTTACTTACACTTTCATGTTCATCTTCAACAGTAATCATCCCATTGGACATCAAAGCTGGCAAACCCAGGTGATTCCAAGTTGCAGACTTCATCATAGCTTGAAGTGCCAATGTGGTATCAAATTGATTAATGCCTTTCATGTAAGCATCAACGATAACGGGCACACTATGATATCCAATCATACAATCTGTTTCACAAGACGACAATTCCCAAACAGGCAATCTTCCACCCTGCTGGTATTGAACCAAAAATGTTTTGATGTAATCTAAAGTCCGCTTCTGATCTATAATTGTATATAATGGATGAGCAGCGCGGTACGTATCCCATAATGAAAAAACAGAATAGTAAGTAAAGTCTTCTGCTTTATGAATCTGGTTATCTCGGCCACGGTACTGACCATCTACATCCATATTGATGTTTGGCACAACAGCTGTATGATACAATGCTGAATAGAAAATAGTCAACTTGTTTTTATCCGTGGATTTGAATTGAATTTCAATTCTGGACAATTCCTGGTTCCACTTTTTTTGAGCGGCTGATTTGACATTGACAAAATCCGTTCCTGTTGTTTCTACGTCAAGATTTCTTTTCGCGCCAACTACACTAACAGGAGAAATAGCGACTTTAACAAATACATCTTTTGATGCACTCAAATCAAATGAAAAATAAGCCTTTAGATTTTTTGAACTATCTACGTTCTTAATGCCATTGTCAATCAGCAGATCATTATTCCAAATCCCCATTTTTGTGATTGGGGAAGAAAATTTAATTACAAAATAAACATACTGATTATCAGCCCAAGCTTTGCTTCTTCTCAATCCGGAAACAGTATACTCATCTTCAATATTCAATGAAGACTGAAGCACTTCGTCTCTATGTTTCAAATCAAGAACGACATAGTTATTTTCAGGATTGGAAAATGAATAATGATGAAACCCCACTCTTTCAGTTGTGGTCAATTCGACATCAATATTATCATCCAATAATTTCACTTTGTAATAACCCGGCGATGCTGATTCTGAATTGTGCGAAAATAATGAGCCATAGTTTTTATTATTAGGAGAAGGGTTACCATTTCCTGGCATCAACAAAATATCTCCGTAATCTGTACAACCCGTTCCACTTAAATG
>CANGEZ010000071.1 GCA_947452875.1 Chitinophagaceae bacterium | reverse complement strand
TGCTGAGACTGTATTTAAAATTTTATGGCAAAACGAACCTTCAGAAATAGCTTTTAAAGATATTGAAGATTTGCTTGTTTAATTAGAAATGATAGCCAACTTTAATGCCAATGTTGAAGTTGAAAAGCGTTTGTTTGTATGGCGCAAATCCCTCAAATGTTATAGTTGTTCCTGTTGTATTATCTTCTGCATAATAATATTTCGATCCTTTAACATTGCGAATTCCTAAACCTGTTGAATAGTCAATAGAGATTCTGTCATAAACATCCTGGTATCCAAACCAAACCATCAAATCGGATATATTTTCATGCTCTTTTTTCTTTGAGCCGATATATTGATTTCCCACCAATCCTGGTATTGAGAAATTGTAACGATAAAAATCATAAGATACACTCATGTAACTTCCATCAGGTGCGTCGCTTTCAAAATAAATTCTTGGCTGTACTGAAAACAAAAATCCTAAACTAGATGTCCTATTACCCAATTCTAAAGCTGCATCTACTTGATCGTTCAATGAATTTTGAGTCCAGGGATATTGCGGTTCTATAAAATTATCACTCACCGTTTGAAAGGCATTTCTAACATAGTTTCTGCTTGTAATCCCTAGTCCTCCTTGAACAGTAAAAAAATCACTGATTACTCTTTCTACATAAATTGGAAATGTACCCGATGCAAAACCTAGCGGAGCAATTTTTATTGTATTGTCTTCTCCACTTGGCTTTTTGTGTTTTTTGTCATATTGATAATGCGGTAAATCTACAATTACTGTAGTGTCTTTTTGCGCAAAAGTAAAGATTGATGAAATTGTAAAAAGCAAACAAAAGATAGACTTCATATAAAAAATTTAGTCCGCAAAAATATAGGTTAACGGCAACATAAACTACTAAAAAAATAATTCAGCAGAAATGCCATCTGCAAATAATTTCCCTGTTGTGGTAAGTTGTATCTGCTCTGATTGTATTAATAATTTACCTTCTGTTTCGAATTTCTTAGATTCAATTATAATTAGTGTAGACTTTTCCTCGCCAAATTGATTTTTAATTTCGTTCAAATTAATGCCTTCGATGGTTCGCAAGGCAGTCATGATATATTCATTTAATCGCTGAGTGTCTGTAAGAATTTCTTCTTCACATGCAGGTTGATGGGAAAGCCAGTTATTGATATAATTCGAATTGTTTGAAACATTCCATCTTCTTTTATTGATTCCATTGAAAGAATGGGCTGCGGGTCCAAATCCCCAATAGGGCTTTCCTTGCCAGTAACTGCTATTATGTTTACTCCTCATGTTCGGTTTGGCGTAATTGCTGATCTCATATTGCTCATAGCCTGAGTTTGCAAGAAGTTTCATAGTCATCAAAAATTGTTCCGCTTGTTTTTCGCTATTTGTTGGCGGCGATTTCTTGGTTGCAATAAAATGATGTAATGCCGTTTTTTCTTCAACCGTTAAAGCATAACAAGATATATGCGGGATGTTTTTTGATGAAATGATTTGTATATTTTTTTCTAAAGCTTCATGGCTTAATAAGGGCCCACCAAAAATCAAATCAACAGAAAAATTATGAATACCCGTTTCTTGAATGATATCTATACATTCAATGGCGTGATTCGCAGTGTGAGCACGATTCATCCATATGAGTTCTTCTTCAACAAAACTTTGGATGCCAACACTCAATCTGTTGATTCCAATTTTGATCCAATTGGCAACCACTTCACTATTTATATCGTCGGGATTGGCTTCCAGCGTGATCTCTACATTTGCAGATACTTTAAATTGAATGTAAATAGTTTGTAAAATTTCATCAAGTTCTTGTGATGAAAGTAGGCTAGGGGTACCTCCTCCAAAATAGATGGTTTCAATGATGTCGTTACGGTCTATAAAATTATCATTACTGGATATTTCATTTTTTAATGCAGTCAAAAATGCTTGTTTATGTTGCAATTGAGTTGAGAAATGGAAATTGCAATAGGTACAGGCTTGTTTGCAAAAAGGAATATGAATATAAATACCCGCCAAAGATTGTAGTTTTACATGAATTGTTTTGTACCTGATTCAATATGCAAGTTAAGTCTTATTCATTTGTGCTATTCATCATTTTGTATTCTCTGCTTTGCATGAAGCAGTTTGATTCATTGGCGCAATCGAATGTCAATGTAAATCTTCAATATGTGTTTAATCCTTCACAACCCAATGATTTTATTTTAAACACAGGTATTGTAACTAATTTCAGTTCTATCAAATCAGCAGAAAACTTTGTCAATAAATTGCCTGAATTTTTATTCAATAAAGGATTTCCTGGAGCTTCTGTAGATAGCATGATTAAAACAGATTCATCTATTATTGTCTTTTTGTTTACTGGCCCATCTTGTAAAATAGTAAACTTGAAAATTGCTGAAGCTCAAAAAGAATGGGCACAAGGCGCAGGGATTTATTTAAAAAATAATAAGCTGTTTGACATTGAATTTTATCAATTTCTAAAACTTCGCGATAAGATAATAAATTACTATGAAAACCATGGCTATCCGTTTGCATCGGTAGGACTTGATAGCACAACATGGGAAAATAATAAACTTACAGCCAATCTCATTGTTGATAAAGGTATTTACTACATTATAGATAGCATCAGTGTTTCAGGAAATGCGAACATTAAAAACGAATTTTTACAACATTATTTAGGTATCATTAATAAATCGGGATATAATAAAAATCTATTGTCACAAGTAGATAAAAAAATAAGTGAACTTAATTTTCTTACACAGCTTCAGCCTTCTACAATTACAATGTTGGGAACAGGTGCAACTTTAAATTTGTATTTGAAAACGAAAAAAACAAATCAAATAAATTTTTTAGTCGGATTAATGCCAGCCTCACAGAATGCACAAAAAACTTTACTTACTGGCGACGTGAATCTTGATTTAAAAAATGTATTAAAGTCAGGAGAAAGAATAATATTTAAATGGCAGCAATTACAACCTAAATCACCTAGGCTGAGTCTGGGTTTCAACAGACCTTATATTTTGCACTCGCCTTTTGGGCTTGATTTTATTTTTGACATGTTTAAAAAAGATTCTAATTTTTTACAAATCAACTCTAGATTAGGTTGTCAGTTTGATATGCAGTCTGGTCAAATTGGAAAGGTGTTTTTTCAATGGCAACAAAATGTGCTATTGCCAGGGGCCATTGATACAGCATTGATAAAATCTCAGAAAAAACTGCCTGTTAATTCAGACATACAAACTTCGTCTATAGGATTCAGTTATGTTTTAAATAAAACAAATTACAAACTAAATCCTAAAAAGGGCAATGAGTTGGAATGCTCAGGAATTGCAGGTCTTAAACAAATTAAGAAAAGTGATGAAATTGTCAGTCTTTCTGAACCGGGTTTTAATTATGCTTCGCTTTATGACTCAATACGTTTGAATACTTATCTTATAAAATGTAAAATAAATGCCACTCATTATTTTGACTTGGGCAAATCATCAACCCTAAAAGCTTCCATTAATTCCGGCTTGTATTTCAGCCCGGATATTTTTAGAAATGATTTGTTTCAAATAGGAGGCGCTACTTTATTAAGAGGTTTTGATGAAGAAAGTATTTACGCATCAAAATATGTGTTTTTTTCTGCAGAATATCGATTGTTGTTTGGGGTCAATTCTTTTATTTCGGTTTTTTCTGATTATGCTAAAACTGATTTTCAATTTCAGCAATTCCATCAGAATAATAGTTATGTTGGCGCTGGTTTAGGAATTCAATTTGAAACCAAAACAGGCTTATTAAATGTCAGTTACGCTGCCGGAAAAACAATTGGAATTCCGTTTAACATTACCCAGTCTTCAAAAATACATTTTGGATATGTGAATTACTTTTAGCTTTCTTGGTCAAACGGGTTTATTTTTGCAAAAGCATAAAATGTCAAATTGAATAAATTTTCTTTTTTCTTTTTTATTGTTTTGTTTTTTTCTGTAACCAGTAAAGGACAACAACCTGATTCATTGTTACACAATGTAGATAGTAGTAAATTGGCTAAGGACAGTCTTGCTGTTGTAACAGCTTCGGATTCTTTATTTTTAGATTCAATTAGATTCAAAAGCTCAAATATTGAAAAGAATAAGACAAATCAATATAAAAAAATTCTTGAACAGAATCGTTATGTTACCAATAACAAAATCCCAGTTGTAGCGTATCAGTCAGATCGCTTGTTTGAAAATCGCAATTCTTATTTCTATGCTATTTCAGTGCTTTTCTTCTTTCTGGGCCTATTAAAAGTTGCATTTGGAAAATATTTTTCAAATATGATTCGTGTGTTCTTTAATACTTCTTTACGCCAAACTCAACTAAAAGACCAGTTGCTTCAAGACAGAATGCCTTCATTGTTTTTTAATTTGTTGTTTGTGGTTGTTGGGGGTATTTATATTTATTTGTTATTGATTGCCAACGGGAAAGTTGCTTATAATGATTATAAATTCCTGTATTATGGAATGATTGCCTTGACTATTGTATATGCTTCAAAGTTTTTAGTATTGCATCTCATTGGATGGTTAAGCGGTTTTACCAGGGATACCGAAAACTACATTTTCATTGTTTTTCTAATCAATAAAATTTTAGCCATCTTGCTGATGCCTTTCATTGTTGTTATTGCTTTTGCGGATAAATCAGTGAGTGAAATCTCAATTTTAATTTCTTTAATAATGGTTGGATTTATGTTCATTTTAAGGTACCTAAGAGGTTTTAGTATCATTCAGCAAACACTCAAAATCAGCAAATTTCATTTTTTTTTATACATCATTACAGTAGAATTATTGCCGATTTTTCTGATTTGTCAACTCGTGTGGAATATTCTAAATAAAAGTCTGTAATTTTGCACCATATTTGGAAAGTATTAGTATGATTAAAAAAAGTATTAAAAAAGTTGCGACCCCTAAAAAAAACATTCGCAAAGTACTTATAACTCAACCTAGGCCTGAAGGAACAAAATCTCCTTATTTTGATCTTGCGGTGAAATACGGGTTATCTCTTGATTTCCATCCATTCATAAAAGTAGAAGGCATTCCGTCTAAAGATTTTCGTAAACAAAAAATAGATATTGCTGCTTTCACTGCTGTGATTTTTACCAGTAGAAACGCAATTGATCATTTTTTTCGCATTTGCGAGGAGATGAAAGTTACTGTTTCACAAGACACCAAATATTTTTGCATTACAGAGTCTGTAGCCCTTTATTTACAGAAATTTATTTTATACAGAAAGCGTAAAGTTTTTTACGGTGCTGATGGACATAACAAGAGTTTGTTTGATGTTATTAACAAACACAAGGACAATGAGAAATTCCTTTACCCTTGTTCCGAATCTTTTGATAGCGAGATTACCAATTGGCTGAAAAGTCACAATTGTGAATATGCAACGCCTGTTTTATATAAGATTGTTAGTAATGATATTCGTGAAGTAGTAGATAGAGGCTATGATATCATTTGCTTTTTCACTCCAGGAGGCATAAAAAGTTTAATAGAGAATTTCCCTAAATTCAAACAAAACGGAACTACTTTAGCTGCATTTGGTGCTAATACATTTAAAGCTGCAGAAGAAGCCGGACTTGTTCTTGATATCAAGGCACCAATGCCACAATCACCCAGTATGGTAAGTGCGCTAGAGGTATACTTGAAGTTACTCCCCAAAAAATAATTACCGGTTATCATTGAAACAACGCAGGTATGCCATCGAATGAATTTATTAACGATCTGATTCATGAGAGCAGCCCTTATTTGCAGCAACATGCTCATAACCCGGTACAATGGTTTCCCTGGGGAGAAAAGGCTTTGCAATTGTCTAAAATAATGGACAAGCCAATTTTAATTAGCATTGGATATTCTGCTTGTCATTGGTGTCATGTAATGGAAAGGGAAAGTTTCGAAGACATACAAACTGCAGCGGTGATGAATGAATTTTTCATCAATATCAAAATTGATCGTGAGGAGCGCCCTGATTTAGATAACATTTATATGGAGGCTGTTCAAATCCTTACCGGAAGTGGAGGATGGCCGCTACATGTATTTTTAACTCCTGATGGTCTGCCATTTTATGGAGGCACTTATTCCCCACCCGAAACAAAATACAATAGGCCTTCCTGGAAAGATGTATTGTTTTTCATTAACGACATTTGGATAAATAGAAGGCAAGATGCGCTAGAACAGGCGAATAAACTAACTACACAGATCAATTCAGTTTCGGAGTCATTCAAAAATATATTAGCCAACTCTCAACCTAAACTAATAAAGAGCGATTTTTCAGATGATTTTTTTCTAAGACTCAGAAACAAAATCATGGATCAAGCTGATTCTAAATTTGGAGGATTTGGAAAAGCTCCGAAATTTCCTCAAAGTTTTTCTATAAGATTTTTGTTGATGTACAGCCATTTTTATAAAGATGAAATTGCTAAAGCGCATGCATTGTTTTCACTTACATCTTTAATGAATGGTGGTATAAATGATCAGTTGGCTGGAGGCTTTGCCAGATACAGCACAGATGATCAATGGCTAGTGCCTCATTTCGAAAAAATGCTTTATGATAATGCCTTGATAGTAGATGCTCTTTGTGATGCATACAAAATTACAGGAGATGAAATGTATAAGAACGGTATTGAACAAACACTGAATTTTTGTTTTGATGTTATGCAAAATAAAGATGGCGGTTACTATGCTGCTTTGGATGCCGATAGTGAAGGAGTGGAAGGTAAATTTTACGTGTGGAATCAAGAAGAAATTGAAAATATTCTTGGAGAAGATGCTGCATTGTTTTGTAAATATTATGGAGTTGAAAAAAAAGGCAATTGGGAGCACAATAACATTCTTCATATAAAAACACCATTAATCTCATTTGCCATTCAAGAAGGAATAGATGTTGAGATCTGCAAATTAAAATTAAAAAATGCGGTTAGTAAACTTATTGCTGTAAGAAACAAACGAATCCATCCAGCTATTGATGATAAAATAATATTGAGTTGGAATGCGCTATTATTAAAAACAATTTGTAATGCCGCCGCTACATTACAAGATCGAATGTATGTTGATAGAGCAATTGTGCTTTATGAATTTATCATGAATAAATTTACAGAAGACGGCACTAATTTTTTTCATACTTACAAACATGGAGAGAAAAAGCAAATCGCTTTTTTAGATGATTATGCTTTTTTAATAAAAGCTTGCATTATTCTTCAGGAAATTACTGGTAATGAAAAGTATATTGAAAAAGCAAAATTGTTAACAGAATTTGTTCTAGAAAATTTTAAGTCTGCAGAAAATGTTCTTTTATATTACACAGGGATCAACCAAAAAGATGTGATTATTAGAAAAGTCGAAATTTATGATAGCGTCATTCCATCAGGTAATAGTGTAATGGCTGATAATTTAATTTATTTATCAAGAATATTTGAAAAAAATGAGTGGGAGGAACTTGCCCAATCTATGTTTTCAGCCATAAAGCAATTCACTGAAAAATACCCAAGCACTTTTGCCGTATGGGCTTCATCTTTACTAAAACAATCCAGGGGGTTAAAGGAAATTGTGGTAACAGGGCAGGGGCTACATCAATTAAGAGCTGAAATTTTGAAATATTACATACCCAATAAGGTGTTTCAAAGCTCAATTGTGGAAAAAAAATATCCATTGTTGAAAAATAAAGAATACAAAAATCATGGTTTGATATATGTTTGCGAAAATTTTTCATGTGCTGAACCTATTGATAACATTTTAGAGTTTGATAAGATCAGAAATAGCTAAATAGCCTTCAATTTTTAAATAAAATTCGGTTTAAGTAGAATTGTAGAAAATTTGGAAAACATCTATCGAAAAAATAAAAATCATCACAGCATCATTAAAAAATTATTGCGTTTTAACACTTTTATAAACAATAATTAAATAATTTGGCCGTTTATTGAAAATAGGTTCGATTTTTGTTATTAAAAATTAACTAGAAGTCGTTCTTAATTTTAATTTTGAATTAAAATTATCATTACATTTGCCAATACCCACAAAGTAAACAAAATGAGTAATCGGTTTTTTATCTTGATAGCTCTAGCCGCTATCACCTTAAACTCCACTAGCTGCAAAATGCTTGGAGGCAAAAACAAGTCAGGAAAAGCATTGCCAAACGATGGTCAGTTGCATGGAGTATCTCCGGATGCCAGATGGACACCTACCATGCCTCCGGGAATGGTTTATGTTCCAGCAGGTACTTTCCACATGGGCCCCAGTGACGAAGATGTCAACTATTCATTTACCGCTAGAAACAAATCAGTTTCAATTAGCGGATTCTGGATGGATGCAACTGAAATCACCAACAATGAATACCGTCAATTTACCAATTGGGTTCGTGACTCTACCGCTGCTAAACTAATGGGTTATGTAAAACAAGGTCAAGATGGCAATGAGTACGTTGATTGGAAAAAAGCTAGTACCATCAAATGGGGTGACAAATCTACTATCGAAAAAATAGATGCCATAATCGTTACTCCTGATAACCGTATTTTCGGAAAGAAAGAATTAGATGCTTCTAAAATAGTCTACCAATCTGAAATATTTGATTATAAAGCAGCTGCTTCAAATAGAGATGTAACCATACCTCGTTCTGCTTTTATTGTTAAAACCAAAGTTCCTGTTTATCCTGATTCATTATGTTGGGTAAGAGATTTCTCTTATTCTTATAATGAGCCAATGGCAAAAAAATATTTCAATCACCCCGCATATGGTAACTATCCTGTTGTTGGTGTAAATTGGAAGCAAGCTACTGCATTCTGCGAATGGCGTACTCATTA
>CANGEZ010000070.1 GCA_947452875.1 Chitinophagaceae bacterium | reverse complement strand
TTATATCAATTTCTTTCAGGAACAAACAATAAAAAAATAATTACAGATTACACCGTTAGTATTGGAGATGCAAATAAAATGGTCAATGATGCACAAAAAATAATAGACAATGGCTTTCAATACATCAAAGTAAAATTGGGTGAATCGAAAGAAAAAGACATTGAAAGAATCGCATTGATTAGAGAAAAAATCGGGATGGATACGCCTATCAGAATCGACGCCAATCAAGGATGGAGTGTAAATGATGCCATTGAAATTTTAAAAGAACTTGGTCAATACAATATTCAACATTGCGAAGAACCCATAGCCAGATGGAATTTTATGGAGTTGAGAAAAGTGAAAGAACAATCACCTATTCCTGTTATGGCAGATGAATCTTGTCTTGACCACAATGATGCCAAAAGATTGATTGATCTGAAAGCTTGCGACATGTTCAACATCAAACTCGGAAAATCATCAGGAATTTTCAAGGCTGAAAAAATCATCAAACTTGCAGAAGACGCCAACATGAAATTACAACTCGGTGGTTTTCTCGAATCCAGAATGGGCTTTACGGCAGCATCACATTTGGCATTGACAAGCGACAATGTCATCCATTATGATTTTGATACACCATTGATGTTTGTTGAAGATCCTGTGATTGGTGGAATTGAATTTGATAACAAAGGGGTTGTTACTGTTCCAGAAGCTAATGGGTTGGGAGCAACAATTGATGAATCATATCTGAAGAAACAAACAATGATTGTTGTTAATTGATTTTCTAAAACTATTTACAATACCAAACAGATCTCTTTCTCTATTAACTCTAATTTTCAATCAAAAAATTAAAACAACAATTTTATGAATAAAACAATCTGGATGATGGCTGCATTATTAGCAGGCGCTTTCCTTCCCATACAGGCAAGCATAAACGCTAAATTAGGTAAAGCTGGCGCAAGCGCCTTTCACGCATCTATGATTTCATTTTTTGTTGGTGCGTTTGCTGTTGCACTTTACATTTTACTAACCAAACAAACTGTTTCGTGGGCTGGTATCAAATCCGCACCTGCTTATGCATGGCTAGGAGGATTGTTAGGTGCGTTTTATGTTACCGTTGTGATATTGGCTTTTCCGAAATTGGGGCCTGCGCTTACTTTTGGATTAGTCGTTACAGGTCAAATGTTATTATCTGCATTGATGGAACATTTTGATATCCTTGTGGCACAACAACATTCTTTGAATATTTGGAGAATACTGGGTTTTCTAATGGTAATTGGTGGCGTGATATTAATAAGAAAATTTTAAAGTCAAAATAGATAGACTTTTTTGCTGTTTATTATTATCTTCATTGATATAAAAAATTTAAAAATGAAAAAAATCATCTTCGGTATTGCCATCCTAATATGCCATCAAAATTTATTTGCACAAGAAAGCAATACTTCAAATAATAAAAACGAAATAAAGTTTAACCTTCCAATGGCTATTTATGGTTTACCGGAATTGAGTTATGAAAGAATAGTCGAAGACAATATGAGCTATGGCGTTTCTTTATCTATTGCCGCAGATAAACCTTCTAATTATTATACTGGTGATGGAATTCCAGAAAGAGCCATCGTTTGTCCATATTATAGAATTTACTTTGGCAAAAAAAAAGCAGCAGGATTTTATATTGAAGGCAATATGGCTGTTGCCAGTCAAAAACAAATCAACTACCCTGATTTCTCAACAAATCCAACCACCTATACCGAACGTACCTCTACCGGGTTTGGCTTTGGTGGTGCTTTGGGAATCAAACTTCTAGCCAGAAATGGTTTTATTGGAGATATATATGCGGGCTACGGAAGATTGTTTGGAGAAAATGCAAATTATAATGGCTATCCAAGATTAGGAGTATGTATTGGCAGAAGATTTTAAATCATGTAATGAATAAAGCCATTTGAAATTTAGCATCGCCATATCTAACTTCAGAACTCCATTTAAAAGCAACTATTGGCTTTGGATTTTTTCTGTTGTTTTTCTTTCCATTTGGTTAAGTACTTTTTTAGGAACTACAGATTTAAAAAACTGGTTTCTTGAAAACACCCTCACTTTTATTTTTTTATTTTTTCTCATTTCAACTTTTAAGAAATTTCAATTCAGTGATGTTTCTTATTTGTTAATTTGTATTTATCTCTGCTTGCATGTGTATGGTTCCAAATACACTTACGCCGAAAACCCTTTTGGTTACTGGCTTAAAGACCAATTGCATTTATCAAGAAATCATTACGACAGAATTGTGCATTTCAGTTTTGGTTTCCTCCTCGCCTATCCCATGCGCGAAATGTTTTTAAAATGGTTGAAATACCCAAGTTGGGTAGCGTGGTTATTACCTATTGAAATTACTTTATCTATCAGTGCCTTTTATGAATTGATTGAATGGGCTGTTGCAGATGTATTTTTTCCTGCACAAGGGGATGCATACTTAGGAACACAAGGCGATATTTGGGATTCTCAAAAGGATGTGTTTCTCGCATTCTCCGGCGCCATTATCGCTACTACAATTGTGTCTGCTATAAAAAGATATTTCAAAATTTATGAGCATATCAAACCCTAGCTTTTTTTTACTACAATTTTATTAAAAGCCTGATTTGAACAATAATGCTGCTATATTATCTGCTTTCAACTTGGATGCCAATCAATGCCTCATTGAAAAAACATCAACCGGATTGATCAATCAGACTTTTATTGTTTCAGATACCATTTCTTCAAAGCGATTTATTTTACAAAAAGTCAACACATCAATTTTCAAAAACCCAATTGCGATTTCAGCAAATATAAAATTAGCCTCAGCTTGCATTTTAGCTGTTGATGAAGATTATCCGGTAATCAAAACAAATCAAACTATAAAAGATGAAGACTATTTCATAGATGATCAAAACTGCTACTGGCGATTGATTGATTTTATAGAAAACACCACAACAATAGATTCTATTTCAACTGTTGATCAAGCCTATCAAACCGCATATTCATTTGGTAAATTCACTTCATTGTTGCAAAATGCAAATACTGAAAATTTCATTCCGTCAATTCCCGATTTTCACAATCTTGATTTACGTTTTGAAGAATTTAAAACTGCATATGCAAATACTGATGAAGAAAGGAAAGCCAAAGCCAAAGACTATATAGATTATTTATTATCAAGAATTGAAATCGTAACCATCTTCAAAAATATTGAAAGTGAAAAGCTGATTCCCAAACGAATCATACATGCTGATACCAAAATCAGCAATATTCTTTTTGATGCCCATTCGTTTCATCCAAAAGCCGTTATCGATTGGGATACGATTATGCCAGGATATTTCATTTCTGATTTAGGAGATATGATTCGTACGATGGTTTGCGAAACCGGAGAAAATGAAACTAATCTTGACAACATTGTTTTCAGAAAAGATTATTACGAAGCCATCATTTCAGGATATAAAGATGCCATTCAACTTACAGAAAATGAACTGAATTTACTATCTTATGCCGGCAAATTCATGACTTACATGCAGGCCTTGCGTTTTCTGACAGATTACCTGAATCATGATGTGTATTACAACATAACATATCCTGAACAAAATCTCGATAGAGCGAAAAATCAATGTCGATTGCTGCAAGTGCTTGAAGAAAACATATAACCATCTTAATACAATTTTCATGTTGACAAGAAAAGATTTTATCAGCGCCACCGCTGTCACTGCAGCCGGTATGTTATTGCTTCCATCTCATGTTGTTTTTGGAAGAACGCCCCAACAAAAAGTAAAACTGGGTTTTATCGGAACCGGTTTAAGAGGACAAGACCATATTGATTTAGCCTTAAGAAGAGATGATATTGAAATCGTTGCGATTTGTGACGTACAACAAGTGATGATTGATAGTGCCATTGATCAAATTAAAAAAGCAGGAAAGCCTATTCCAAAAATTATTATCGGCGGCAATGATGCTTATAAAAAATTACTTGATATAAATGAAATTGATGCCGTCATCATAGCAACACCTTGGGAGTGGCATTATCCAATGGCCATGGATGCGTTGAATGCAGGCAAGCATGTAGGTTGTGAAGTCATTTCAGCATTAACAATCGATGAATTATGGAACCTGGTGAAGCTGGTTGAAAAAACCAAGCTCAATTACATGATGCTGGAAAATGTTTGCTACCGCAGAGATGTTATGGCAGTGATGAACATGGTTCGTCAGGGTATGTTCGGCGAACTGATTCATTTACAAGGCGGCTACCAGCACAATCTTCGTGATGTAAAATTCAATGATGGCAAACAGCCTTATGGCGGTGGCGTTGAGTTTGGTGAAAAAGGTTTTTCAGAAGCCAAATGGAGAACACAACACAGCATCGATAGAAACGGTGACCTGTATCCGACACACGGCATTGGACCAGTTGCCATGCTAACGAATATCAATAGAGGCAATCGCTTCACTTCGCTCGTTTCTTATTCTTCTAAAGCAAGAGGACTTCATGAATATATTGTTGAGAAAGGCGGGGCGAATCATCCGAATGCAAAAATCAATTTCAAATTAGGCGATGTGGTAACAACCATGATACAAACTGCCAATCAAGAAACTATTTTATTACAACACGACACTTCTTTGCCTCGTCCCTATTCATTGGGTTTTAGAGTACAAGGCACTAAGGGTTTGTGGATGGATGTGAATCAATCTTTGTATTTACAAGGTATTAGCAGAGATGAAGATCGTTGGGAAGCGGCAAAGCCTTACCTCGAAAAATATGATCATCCTTTATGGAAGAAATTTGAGAATGATACCATAGGTGCTGGTCATGGTGGCATGGACTTTTTTGTATTGCATGAATTTGTAGAAGCCATTAAAAACAAAACCACTACCCCATTGGATGTATATGATGCTGCCGCATGGACAGCCATTTCTCCACTGAGTCAGGAATCAGTAGCGGCCGGTGGTAAGAATCTTGAATTTCCTGATTTTACAAAAGGACTTTGGAAGACAAGAACAAATGATTTTGGAACGAGAATTTAAAACTAACCATGGCACAACAATTAGCTCATATTGCTTTATTGGTAGACGACTATGATAAAGCCATTGATTTTTACACAAAGAAATTAAACTTCACTTTAAGTGAAGACACCATTTTATCGCCTGAAAAAAGATGGGTATTGGTTACACCTAAAGGTTCTTCTTGTTCCTTGTTATTGGCGAAAGCAGCAACAGCACATCAAAAAACATTCATCGGCAATCAATCTGGAGGTAGAGTATTTTTATTTTTACATACTGATGATTTTGATAATGATTATAAGAATCTAATTCAGAATGACATCAAAATAATAAGAGAAGTCAGCGAGGAAACTTACGGCAAAGTAGCTGTGTTTGAAGACCTATATGGCAATCACTGGGATTTAATTGGAAAATAAATTATTGATTTTTTTATGAGACATTTGAAATGCGTCGTATTTCTTTTTCTTTTTAGTGGGTCACTTTATGCTCAATCCAAACGAGTGTTGTTTTTAGGAAATAGTTATACAGGGGTCAACAATTTGCCTTTATTATTTAAAAACGTCGCATTGTCTACCAATGACACTATCATCATCGATAGTAATACACCCGGTGGATATACTTTTCAATTACATACTACCAATGCAACCTCACAAAGCAAATTAATGGCAGGCAATTGGGATTTTGTGGTGCTGCAGGAACAGAGTCAATTGCCTTCATTTCCTGATGATCAGGTTGCAACAGAAGTTTTTCCTTATGCAAGAACTTTAGACAGCATTATCAATCAATACAGTCCTTGCGCTGAAACTGTTTTCTACAGAACCTGGGGCAGAAAAGTAGGAGATGCTTCCAACTGTGCAACATGGCCACCAGTGTGTACGTATGAAGGCATGGACAGTTTACTACACATGCGCTACATGCAAATGGCAGCTGATAACAATGCATTGGTGTCTCCTGTTGGTGTAGTTTGGAAATACTTAAGAACCATGCACCCTGAAATAGAATTGTATGCAACAGATGGAAGTCATCCTTCGGCAGCAGGCTCATTTGCAGCAGCATGTTCTTTCTATTCTGTTATCCTTAGAAAAAACCCTATTGCTATTTCTTACAACTTTGGACTAACAGACACGATTGCCCGAAACATAAAAGAAGCTGTAAAATTATTGGTGTACGATTCTTTATCGAATTGGTTTGTAGGCAAATACGATCCTGCAGCCCGTTTTGAATATTCTATGATTGACAACACTGCTTCATTTCTAAATCATTCATCAGCAGCAGATGCCTATTTCTGGGATTTTGGCGATGGAGCGACTAGCACTGATTTTCAGCCTACTCATAATTATGCTATGTCTGGTTTTTATACAGTTCGTCTTATTGTTAACAGATGTAGTTATGCTGATACGCTACAAACTGAAATCAATGTCACTGTTCTTAAAGATAATCAGGTTATTTGTTTTCCAAATCCTGTAACATCAAATTTTGTTGTAAATACAAATTCTTCACTAACAGGAAAGATTTACTGTTTATACAACAGCGCCGGACAATTGGTAAGAAAAGGAACATTGAATACGAATTATACTTTTGTACAAACAATCAATTTACCTGCTGGGATGTATGTTTTTAAAATCGAAGGCCTCGAAAGTCAACCTATTTCCATTTTAAAGAATTAGAATCTCTTAAGATAACTGACTTTGTATTTAACATCAGCTAGTAGCTTATTTAGATGCCATAGAATTTTTTTGCATTATCCACTAGTATCTCAAACTCTTTAAGATTGGGTGTATCAGGTGTTCCGCCTTCAATAAAAGTGCCGCCAATCACGCCAACATCATTAGCAGCTGAACCCGGTAATTGCTTAGGGAAAATATAAAAAGAGCGTTTTACTTCTTGTCCGGCTTCAGTTTTCCCTTTTGCAAAATAAACTAAGATCATTGACTGAAGATCTGCCGGTACCTGATCACGCAACATAATTAGATGCCCTTGCACAGGTACAACTTCTGCATCATTATTTAGTTTAGAAGCACCTAAGCCCGAACAATTGAAAACTAGTGAAGATGAGAGTTCTGATAATTTATTAATTTTCTTTTTTTCAAATTTGACTTTTGTAGCAAGATAATCGTGTAATGCCTGCATCATTTTTGCAGTATTTATGAAAATACCATCATCATAACTTACCATTTTACGTTGAGTGCCATTTCCAAAATCAAGGATGACATCTTTAGCTGGTTGCATCACTTTTCCAACGTATGGCTCTAGTCCGGAAGCATCTCTGTCTTCAAAATAAGCGGGAACAATCAATGCACCTTTTTGAAAATCTTGTTGTTTGCCTTGCGCTACTGAAGCATAAAATTTATACGCATCAATTCCAACCTTGTCGATTAATGGTTGAATCTCAGGGTTGTTGCTCATTGAAACAGGTGCCAATAGTCCACCAGCATTATGAGAAGTCAATTTGTCAAATTTATCAGCTACTACAGTAATATTTGTGTAACCACGTTGTACTAATTCATATGCAGTAAAAAGTCCTAAAACACCACCGCCGACTACAGTTACAGCCGCATTTTTTGAAATCGATTTTCCTTTTGGAGAGGCTTCAACCAAGTCAACCACATATTTGGAACAACCTGGGGCTAATGTCCATCCGCTCCCTCCATGTCCATAATTATGTGCGATGAGTTGGCTTCCAACAGTCTCAATTGTCATGTTTGGAACACCACGTCTCATTGGACGAAAGCAAAGAACTTTTTCACCTAAATATGCAGTGTCTAATCTTGGAGGAATGATATTTCGAACTTCAAGTGGAGCGCTTGTTGGCTTAATAAAACCTGAAAGATAAAAAGCCACTGATGACGCAGCAACTGTATATAAGAAATTACGTCTGTTGAATTGAGTTGAAGTTGATGAACTGTTTTCTACTTTTGATTCTTCTTGATTTGATTTTTTTGTGCTCATTGTTTTGCAAATAAATATTTCAAAAAATAATATTGATAAATGTAGGAATTTGGATTTTTACTTCCAAGTAATTGTTAGTAAATGTGAGATTTGAACAAATGATTTTTTGAATTAAGCGATTAAACCTGAATTTCTTTTTATTTTACGGATTCATTATTAATGATTGGATATTTAAAAAGCTAATTGATTACAATAATATAAATCATCAATGCAACAACATAAGATCTATCACTCCCCATTCAACATTGCTGTAATAGCCGCCGGACTTGGCTTTTTCATTGATGCTTTTGATTTGTTTTTATTCAATGTATATCGCATTCCTTCATTAAAAGAATTGGGATTGTCTGGCGATTCATTAACTAAAACTGGGGAAACCTTACTTGCCGTGCAAATGGCCGGCATGATGGTGGGTGGTATCATCACAGGCATTATTGCAGATAAAAAAGGAAGAGTTACTGCATTGTTCGGTTCTATTGTTTTGTATTCCTTATGCAATATTGCCAATGGATTCATTCATGATGTGAATACTTATGCAGTGATACGTTTCTTAGCAGGCGTTGGACTAGCAGGCGAATTAGGTGCAGGCATTACGCTTGTTGGAGAAAGCATGAGCGTTGAAAAAAGAGGTTATGGTACAATTCTAGTTGCCACACTCGGAGCCTTAGGAGCTGTAACCGCAGGATTGGCAGGAGATTTTCTTCCATGGCGACAAGCCTTTATCAGCGCAGGTTTTGCAGGATTTTTATTGTTGTTCATCAGAATAAAATCTATGGAAACATCTATGTTCGCAACGGTAAAAAAATCAGATGTATCCAAAGGTTCATTCAGATTATTGTTTTCATCTAAACAAAGAATCATAAAATATATAGCTTGTATTTTAATGGGCATTCCTATTTGGTATTCGGTTGGTTTGTTGATTACCCTTTCGCCCGAATTGGCAAAAGCGCATCATATTGATGGATTGAAATTATCAACTTGTTTTATTTTATTTCAAATGGG
>CANGEZ010000069.1 GCA_947452875.1 Chitinophagaceae bacterium | reverse complement strand
GGTGTAAAGTTTACCAAAACAATTACCACCAATACGGATGGTTCTTATAGCGTTACCCTGCCTGCCAGAAAATACAAGGCCACGGTAATGAGTTTCATTCCGGCCAATAACCAAACCAATGATATCAATTCAACAGAATTGCTGGAGTTCTTCAACATTCGTCAGAAAGACTCTTCCATCATTGATATAGATACCATTAATGTGACGAAGAATTTTATTTATCACAGAAAGCCTGTGCTCACTTTCCAAAATTTACCGGATTCATGCGGTAAAAAAGTATTCAGACAAAACCAGAGTAAAAAATTTATTGTAAATATCTGGGAAGGAGATCCTGTTTACAATTATAAAGTGGTTACCGATTCAACCGATAGCTTAAGACTCGTAACCAATGTAGCAGGTGATGTTAATTTAGATACTACGTATTATAGTCAGAGAAACGGATCGGATACCATTACTTTAGTGGGAGGAAATCCCAATAATTTCGCTTTTGATAATTATGCCAAAACATTAAAGTTAGATTACAAAGACAAGTGGAAACGTTATGCTGCGCAATTATCACCCACTACAGTAGTGTTAGGTTTAAAAACGAACAGAGGTACTTTTGTAACGGTATCTCCTCAAGTTCCTTTATTGATATTACATGCGCCTCCGGGTGATCAGAGTTCCAGTATGTGGGAACAAAATAATACCACAGAAACGGAGATGTCTTTTACTTATGGATTGGCCAATTCAGAATCAAATTCGGCATCAGTTACAGTGGGATTGGAGGCCGTAACAGGGATAGGGTTTGCAACAATCACAGAAGTTGAAGCAACCTTGACAGGAACACTTTCCACAACAGCAACTGTGAATGGTTCACATACAGCTGTTTATTCTACTTCAACTACTACTAGTTATGAAACAGAACCTGGTGGTGGTGATGTATACGTAGGTGCGGCTTTGAATTTGAAATATGCAGTAGCTGATGAATTGATGTTTAATGATACAGTGGGTCATGCCTGTGAAATGTTTAATAAATCAAGGTTTGTAGTAGCGCCTAATGGTTTCGCCACAACTTACACTTATTCTGAAGGACAGATTACCGATGTTATCGTACCAACTTTGCAGGCAATGGCAGATAATGCACCTACTGTTCCTGAGCAAAGAAGATACCTGAATCAGGTAAATGTGTGGAACCAGGTGGTGGAATATAATCGTCGCAATAAAGCCCGTGCATCATTTGTCAGAAACAGGTCTTTTGATGGCAATGCCGGACCTATTACTGAATCTGTTACAGAATCTAGTTCATCCAATAATACGATTGAATTTGGATTAGAAATTGAAGCAAGTGTTGCAGCAGAAGTAGAAGCTAAAGTTGCAGGCGTTGGAGTTGGAGGCTCTAAAGAAATTTCAATGACGATGAGCATTGGTGGTTCTGTGAGTACCACAAATACAAGCGAAACGACAATTGGTTATACATTAGATGATGATGATGCCGGTGATTATTTTTCAGTGGACATCAAAAGAGATCCAGTTTATAAAACACCGGTGTTCGAAATGGTAGCAGGTACATCAAGCTGCCCTGCCGAGGAGATTGCTCAAAACAGAGACGCAGGAAGATTGGATATACCTGAAGAAGCGAATGGTGCTCCCAACAAAGTGCAAACCAATATTCCTGCAACCAATGAAGCCATCTACCAACTTAAATTAAGAAACATTAGTGAAAGCAGAGAGACAAGAACCTATAATCTTGAATTCGATCAATCTTCTAACCCTAATGGAGCGATTGTAACCATTGGTGGTAATCCATCAAATGTGCCGGTATCTTACACCATTCCTTATTTAGGTACACAGATTGTTACCGTTACCGTTAAGAAAAATGCATACAGCAATGTATATTCTTATGAAGGACTTAGGTTTGTTATGACAGATGCTTGCGGTGATGATGAGGAAGATGTTTCAGACAATACGTTGTCGGCTTATTTTGCCAGTCCTTGCAGCAACATCACGTTGGTATCGCCTACCGATGGATGGTTGTCCAATACTTCGGGTAACAACATCATTCCGATTAGCTTTAATGGATACAATATCAATAACCTTCAATCGGTTACTTTACAATATGCGCATACAGGAAGAGGAGATTGGCTGCCGGGATTTGTTTTAAATCAGAGCGACATTTCCAATACAGGCACACAAAACACAAACTGGGATATTACCAATGTGGAAGATGGCAACTATGAAATCAGGTTGATGTTGCAATGTGTTAATGGTACAGTATTTTCAACACGCTATTCTGGTCTCATCGACAGAAAGGCACCTCAATTGTATGGAACACCTCAGCCTGCAGACCATATACTTTCTATTGGTGACGATATATCATTCACTTTCGATGAGAATATTTTGACTAGCGGACTTAATAACAATAAAGTAAAATTGACCAAAGTAAACAATGCTGCTGAAATACCTGTGCAGGTTACTGGCTATGGCAACAAAGTGAACATTGTACCTACATCGGATTTGTTTGCCAATTATTATGGCGATTCGCTTCGCGTAGTGATTAAAAACATCGCTGATTTGAATGGCAATATTCAAACTGCATCAGACACAATTGTGTTTTTGGTAGGTGGAAGCACCACGCCAATTGCCAGCAATGTGAAAGTCAAGAGAGTGTCGATTAGCAATGTTAATCCTACAAAGACTTCTGTTTTTGAAAATTCAGGAGATTCTATGATGGTTAAATTCAAATTTGACACCACTTCCAATACCACATCAAGAACCTTGGTTAGATATATTGTAGGAGGAAGCGCTCAATACAATTCAGGCTATACTGTTTCTTACAGCAACGGACAATCGTTGGCTACAGTATATAATGGAACAGAAGGAAGTATTACGATACCTGCTTATCAGGATTCAGCGATACTGACTATCAAACCAATTGCTGATGCAATTAATGAGCTGGATGAAACAGTTACACTGTCATTGATATCAGGTGGAGACTATACCGTCAGTGAT
Source organism: Chitinophagaceae bacterium (assembly GCA_947452875.1). Taxonomy (GTDB): domain Bacteria; phylum Bacteroidota; class Bacteroidia; order Chitinophagales; family Chitinophagaceae; genus Ferruginibacter. The sequence continues at coordinate 5,972 of CANGEZ010000069.1, read as the reverse complement.
AAGTATCTAATCAAAGACACCATTAAAAACGATGATAATTTGGGTACACCTGTGATCACTTCTAGTGGTAATTTATGCCAGGGCGGTAGTATCACATTGACCACTCCAAATACTATCAATGGTCAAGCTATAACTTCATATGAATGGAGAATGGGCGGAGCTATTGTAGGAACAACACAAACAATAACAGTAAGAACATCTGGTAACTATACCGTTTCTGTATATAATGCGAGTCTTTTCTCGGGTACCAGCAATGTCTTTACGGTGAATGCCTCAGCACCACCAACAAGTACATTAAATGTTACCATTTGCAGCAACCAGGCTCCATATAGCTGGAACGGAGGCAGCTATGCAGTTACAGGTACATACAGTAAAAACATATCTAACGCTAATGGATGTGATTCAACTGCAATACTTAATCTTAGAGTAAATGCTACTTCAACAAGTACATCAACAGTTTCTATCTGTTCATCACAATTGCCTTACGCTTGGAATAATACCAATTATACACAAGCGGGTACTTACAACAAAACATTCAACAACGCTTTAGGATGTGATTCTATAGCTACATTGATATTGTCAATAAAAGCAAATTCATCATCAAGTGTAACGGCTGCTGTATGTTCAAATCAATTGCCGTATGTATGGAATGGCACTAGTTACTATTCTACAGGATCCTACTCGAAAGTATATACTAATACTGTAGGCTGTGATTCAGTGGTAACTTTAAATCTTACCGTTAAATCTACAGTAGTTAATACAAGTAGTATAGCGGTATGTTCAAATCAAATGCCATACATATGGAATTCCATGATTATTACAACTCCGGGAACTTATACCAAAACATTATCAAATGCAGTTGGTTGTGATTCTTCAGTAGTGCTTGTATTATCAGTAAAATCAACAAGCAGTTCTGTAGAAACAATTTCGGCCATTGATACTTATACATGGCATGGTACAACTTATAACACATCTACAAATACACCAACATGGACAGGAGTCAATGCTGTAGGATGTGATTCGGTGGTAACATTGAATTTAACAATAACGCCTACTTGTAATCCAATATCAGTAACGTCTAATGTATCATCATGTAATTCTTATACATGGCATGGCATAACAATTTTTGCTTCTACAACATTACAATGGACGGGCAAAAACGCAAGAGGATGTGATTCAACAGAGATAATCAATATTACTATCAATCAACCAACAAGTAGTACAACCAATACGGGAGTATGTTCAAATCAATTGCCGTATATCTGGAATGGCACTTCTTATTCTACAGCAGGAACTTATGTAAAACATTTATTGAATGCTAAAGGATGTGATTCTGCTGCAACCTTGGTAATGACCATTAAGTTACCAACAAGCAACACCGTTAATAATACTATTTGCTCAAGTCAGTTACCATATTTATGGAATGGATTGACATGTAACACATCTGGTACTTATTTGAAAACACTTATCAATGCAGTTGGTTGTGATTCCACTGTGACATTAAATTTAACGGTGAAGCAGTCAACAACGAGCTCGACAAATATCTCTGTATGTTCAAATCAATTGCCAATCATTTGGAATGGCATTACATGTAGCAATGAAGGACAATACATGAAGACATTGAACAATTCAGTTGGCTGTGATTCGGTTGCCTATCTGATATTGAAAGTGAAGAGAACTTCAAGTTCAACGGAGTATATTAATTCAAATGGTCCGTATACATGGCATGGTATATTATTTACTTCATCAAATAACAGCACTACATGGACAACAACAAATGCAGAAGGTTGTGATTCGGTGGTTACTTTAAACTTAACGATTAGTAATAATTGTACACCAACATCATCAACACAAAATGTTACAGCTTGTAGTTCCTATACATGGCATGGCATGACGTATTACTCTTCAATGAATAATATTGTTTGGACTGGCGTTAATGCTGCAGGTTGTGATTCTGTTGTTACATTAAATCTTACCATTACTCCGTCAATTCCTGCGCTTCCTGCAAGCATAACTCAGACACTAGTTAGCAATGCTTGTGGTGCGAGAGTATATCGTTTCACTGCAGCAGCTTCTGCCAATGCAGCAGGATATCAATGGATATTGCCAATTACTTTAGGCGGTGTATCAGGAGTATCTGTGGATTCTGGAGATGTAAATTCGTCGATTGCTATTAAGGTTAAATTTTTGTCTAACCTGGCAGCAGCTACAACAGATAGTATTTGGGTTAGAGCGCTTTCAGGATGTGGCAATACGAATTACAAATCATTAAAGTTGAACAATGCGTTGTTATTGCCTGCAACACCTGCAAGTATTACAATAACAGCTATTTCAACTACAATTTGTGGTGCTAAGCGTTATCGTTATACAGCGCCTACGTTACCTGCAGCTACAACAACAGCTGTTGCAGCAACGGGATATCTGTGGTCATTCACTGGCACATTGGGAGCCAATGCAGTAATTGATTCAGGTAATGTAAATTCAAAAATCATTACGGTTACTTACTCAAGTAATGCAGCGGCTGTTATTGGTGATAGTGTTCTATTATACTATACTTCATCATGTGGCAATTCTGCTTCGAAAGCAGCTAAATTGACAAATACAGCATTGGCTGTACCGGCTGCGCCGTCAACATTAACTAGTACTCTAATTTCGGATTTATGTACATATAAGAGATATCGTTATGCGGCACCTGCACTAATTTCTGGTGCTACAGGATACCAGTGGTCATTCATCGGCATATTGGGTGCAAATGCTGTAATTGATTCGGGTAGTTTGAGTTCTCAAATAATCACGGTTACATTTACAAACATGAGTGCAGCGGCTACAGGAGATAGTGTGAAAGTGGCTTATAATTCAAATTGTGGGTTAAGTCTATACAAGGCTGCAAAACTTACCAATGTAGCTATGGTATTGCCATCGGTTCCTGCGAGCATAACGATTACGCCTATATCAACTACAATTTGCGGGGCTAAAATATATCGTTATACAGCTCCTGCATTGCCAGTAGCAACAAGCACTATTTACGCAGCAACAGGCTATGTATGGTCATTTGTGGGAACTCTTGGAGCCAATGCTGTTATTGATTCAGGGTCTGTAAACTCTAGTGTGATTAGGGTTACCTATACAAATGATGCTGCAGCAGCAACTGGTGACAGTGTGAAACTATACTATACTTCAATATGTGGAAACAGCCCTACAAAGGCTGCTAAATTAACCAATACCTTATTAACTAAACCAGCAGCTCCTGCTTCTGTTACAATAACAATTGTAAGTGATGTTTGTGGTGCAAGAGTTTACCGTTATGCGGCACCAGCTCTTCCTGCAGCAACTACCACGGCAGTAGCAGCTACCGGCTATGTATGGTCGATGCCAATCGGAACCTTAGGAACAAATGGTGTATTGGATTCAGGTTCTGTTAATTCACAAGTAATCAGAATACGATATAGTAGTAATGTAGCTGCAACAACAGGTGATAGTATTAAAGTACTTTATACTTCTGTATGTGGCAACACTGCAAATAAAGCACAGAAACTTTCAAATGCAGCATTGGTAACTCCATCAACACCATCAACACTTACAGGATTGACCAATGTATGTTCACTTGTTGGATCGGGAGTAGGCACAACATACACTGTATCTGCTTCAACAAATGCAACGACATATTTATGGACAATACCTTCAGGTGCATTTATAGACAGTGGCAGCAATGGATTAAAAGTAAGAATTGTATATACTACTGTTGGAGCAAATGACAGTATTATTGTACAGGGAGTAAGTGCCAATGGTTGTTTAAGTGCTAAGAAAGTACTCAAGCTAACAACTGCTGGATGTTCAACACCTGTAACAATCTTTGCTCGTAATGAAACTCCGGCTGTTGCACCAAAATCGATTCCTCAACCTATGAGTGTAAATGTATATCCTAATCCGACAACATCTTCGTATAACATGTATGTTAAAATACCTCTTGCTTCTAAAATTATAAAAGCAAGAGTAATGGATATTCAAGGTAGAATGATTAAAGAATTTACATTTAATTCTGATCAAACTATTTCATTTGGTAATGAACTCATATCTGGTATTTATATGGTTGAATTAAGAGAAGGTGATGAGGTGAAGACGGTGAGGGTGGTGAAGTATTAGGAGCCCCCTCGGTCCCCCAAAGGGGGAAGTGGCTGGGCGATGGACTCTGGTGCCGTTGAAAGTTTCTGACTGAGGAGGAATGAGGGATTAGGAATTGGGATGCGAAGGATGGTCTCTGACTTAATCAAAAGGTTATCTTGAATTAGTAATTGGGAATTAGGTTCGTGATGAAGGTCTCTGACTGATTCAAAAGAACTAGCTCGTTAGTATCATTACCAAATTAACCCATCATCAAAATATCAAATCAAAAGAAGAGCCTATAATTAGGCTCTTCTTTTTTTAATTTTCTAAATACTGTAAAGAAAATATTTTATTATGTTTCATTGGTTGTCAAAAAACAATTCGAGAAGAAATACAAGCTCAAATAATGGGTTTACAAAATTAGATTACATCGGCATCTCCATCGCATTAATAGCCTTTCTAGCATGTGTTTTTTATTTGGTTATTTATGGTTTATTTTTTGATTGATGAATACAAAGGTTGCTGACTGAGATGTAAGGTTAACTGGAATTAGTAATTAGGAATTAGCTTCGTGATGAAGGTGTCTGTCCGAGTTGTAAGAAACTACACGTTAGCATCATTACCAAATTAACCCATCATCAAATTATCAAATTATAAGAAGAGCCTACCAATTACTGGAAGGCTCTTCTTTTTTGTAGCAACCTTTTAAACTTCTTGAACCTTTGAAACCTTTGAAACCTTTTCCCCAAACAAAACCTCTATCTTAGCATTTCTTAAAAAATGCCGATTAAAAAAATCACGATATCAGAGCTTATCAGCTTGTCTGAGTTGCATCCGGTGATTGATGTGAGAAGTCCGGGTGAATTTGCACACGCTCATTTTCCTAAAGCACATAATATTCCTTTGTTCACCGATGAAGAAAGAAAAGAAGTGGGTACGGCGTATAAACAAGTCGGGAAACAAAAAGCCATTAAAATCGGATTGGATTATTTTGGTCCGAGAATGAAATCAAACATTGAAGAAGTAGAGAAGATATTCAAACAACTACGATCTAATTCTAAAACGATTATTGTTCATTGCTGGCGAGGTGGCATGCGCAGCGCAGGTATGGCCTGGTTGTTTGATTTGTATGGATTTGAAGTCTACATTGTTGTCGGAGGTTATAAAGCTTTTAGAACATGGACATTAGAGAAATTCGAAGCGCCATATAATTTAAAAGTTTTAGGTGGCTATACCGGAAGTTCCAAAACAGAATTGCTACATGAAATTAAAAATAATCGCGAAGCCGTTATTGATCTTGAAGGAATCGCTCTTCACAAAGGTTCAGCATTCGGTGGTATCGGATTGCCCGAACAACCTACACAGGAAATGTTTGAAAACATACTGGCTGTAGAACTTTCTAAAATGAATCAAAATAGAAACCCCATTTCATTCTGGATTGAAGATGAAAGTCAGCGTATCGGCAGGTTGAATATTCCAAATTCATTTTGGAAAACCATCAGAGCCGCTCCATTATTTTTTATAGACATTGATTTTGAAACCAGACTAGATTTTATTTTAAATTATTATGGCAAGCTGGATCAACAAGCGCTTATCAATGCTATACTTCGCATTCAAAAAAGACTAGGTCCCAATGAAACAAAATTGACGATCAATTATATTCTTGAAAACAATATCAAAGAGGCGTTTAGCATATTACTGCAATACTATGATAAAACTTATATCCAATCGTTACACAAAAGAGATAACCTTGCAGACCAAATGAAAACAATTTCAATGGCGACCACAGATCCTCAATCGAATTATAAATCATTACAGCAATTCATCAACAAATAAATATGGAAGAAAAAATAAGACTCACTCAATTT
>CANGEZ010000068.1 GCA_947452875.1 Chitinophagaceae bacterium | reverse complement strand
TCCGATTCCAAAACGACTCTTTTCGTTTCTTGCTTTGATATGATATGAATATCCAACTTGAACACCGGTACGGCTTGTTGGGCCTGTTTGATCATTATACAAATAAGTTGAAATACCTGAAGTCATTTTTTTAAGCTCAAAATCACCATAAACCATAGAGGTTGTGGGATTGCCCGGGAAAGATGACCACATGTTTCTGTAAGAAACACCAATCATATTCTTTTCGGAAAAACCAGCAGCAGCTGGATTGTACATTGGATTGTGCTGCAAATACTGGCTCATAAAATGTAATTGCTGAGCCTTAGTAGCAGAAAATAAACCCAAAATCGTGATGGCGAGGAAAATTTTTCTCATGTCAAAAATTAAATGTTTGTTACTGAAAATCAGTTTGAATGTGATAAAAGTAAAAAAAAATGTTAAGAAACTGCGCTAAAATAAAAATATTTTGTGAACTTAAGGCAATAACTTCTGTATTTCTGCGTTCCGAATGTCTTTTAAACGAAAGCAAACTTCGTCCTCCCGGCTTTTGGGAACGGCAAATTGAATACCCGAAAACAAGTTGATTTCTTTGTTTTTAACCATACACTGGCACTGTTTTAATACCTGCATTACCTCGTTAATTAAACCATAATCAAAAGAAACTGAATAATTTACCATAACCGGCTTCTGAATCATGGGTACCGTTTGAATGGCCAGCCCAGCTGCCGTTTTATAGGCATTGATCAATCCAGGAACACCCAGCAAACTGCCTCCAAAATAACGAACGACAATGATGGCAACATTGGTAAGTTTCTTGCTGTCTATCTGTCCCAAAATGGGTTTCCCTGCTGAACCTGAAGGCTCACCGTCGTCATTGGCACGAAATTCATTTCCAGTAAAACCTATTCTATATGCGAAACAATGATGTACCGCTTTTGGATGTTCTTTTTTAAGTAACTGCAATTCTTTTTTAAAATCTTCAACAGTTTCTATCGGAAATACGTATCCGAGAAACTTACTCCCACGATCTTTAAATTCGGCGACAGATGATTTTTCTATGGTGAAATAATAATCCATGTGAGCTTTACATTGATAGGTTTATGTAATAATTAATCTCGTCTTTGCCAATCAATGCTTGCTTTAAGTTGAAATTATTTTTCAATGCCGGTGAAGATATGCCTTCCTTCAGCATAAGTTCAGTATTCTTGATAACTCGAGCTTCATGCCATAAATTCTTTTCAATAAAACTTTGTAATAACTTGGTGCCACCTTCAACAATCAATGATTGAATGCCTTTCTCGTATAGATGTTGTAGGAGTTCTTCTAATAGTTTGGATTCATCGTTTATCAATACAAATTCATTGTTGCCGATTTTTTCTTGTTTAATCAGATTCAGAATGAGTGTATCTGTGCTATGATCAAGAATTTTAATTTTTGCGTCTATGCGTAACTGTTTGTCGATAAAAATTCTGAGTGGGTTTTTCCCTTCCCAATTTCTTGTTGTTAATGAGGGATTATCGTTGAGCACTGTGTTCGTTCCTACAATGATGGCAGCTTCTTCGCTTCTCCATTTGTGAACCAGCTTATCTGTTGTATCATTACTAATTTTAGCAGTCTTTCCATTAGAAAGTGCTATGTAACCATCAGCAGATTCTGCCCATTTTAAAATAACATAAGGCATTTGTTGCTGATGAAAAATAAAAAATCTTTTATTGAGTTTAATGGCTTCTTTTTCCAAAATGCCTGTAATTACTTCTACCCCATTTTCAGTTAATTTTTTTATACCGGAACCATTTACTTTTTCAAATGGGTCTGTACAAGCAATTACTACTTTTTTAATTTGTGATTGAATGATTAAATCTGAACATGGAGGCGTTTTACCAAAATGATTGCAAGGTTCTAGCGAAACGTATAATGTACTTTGGGGAATGAATTGTTTGTCTTCATTGGCAACACTTTGAATACAATGAACTTCAGCATGTGGGCCTCCGAATTGCTGGTGCCAGCCCTCTCCTATGATTCGATCTTGATATACTAGCACTGCCCCCACCATTGGATTAGGTACAACAGAACCCATGCCCTTTTGAGCTAAGTCGATACAACGTTGCATGTATAATTCATGAGAACTCATGTGATGATAGTTAATTCAAAATGCAAAATTTAAAAGTCAAAATTGTAGAATTCCCTTTTTTGAATTTTAAATTTTTAATTTTTAATTAGAACAGCCAACTCTAATAACTTTTTTAATCGTGTAAAATTAAGCATTAGAAATTAACTAAGTTTGCGCAAATGAATTTGTCAACTTTTTACAGAAATTTTATTCGGGAATTACAGCAAATATATTCAGCCCATGAAGCGGCTAACATAACAGACATGTGTTTTGAGAAAATTGCAGGTATTACCAAATCCGATGTGATTAAAAATCCAGATTTCAGTTTATCAGCTATTCATTTAAAAAATCTAGAAGCGGCTTTAGATGAATTGCTTTTACACAAGCCTGTTCAATATGTGTTGGGCGAAGCCTGGTTTTATAAACTGAAATTTAAAGTAGATGAATCTGTGTTGATACCAAGACCAGAAACCGAAGAGCTGGTGAATGAAGTTTTTGATTTTATAAAAATGAATTCGTCAAAAATAATTATAGACATTGGAACAGGCAGCGGTTGCATTCCTATTAGCATAAAAAAAGAATTTCCGGAATCTATAATAACAGCAGTTGACGTTGATGAAAAAGCTATTGCTATTGCAAAACAAAATGCATCAACTCATCAAACTGAAATCAACTTTGTTCAAATGAATTTTCTGAATAAAGACAATTGGAATGCTTTTGAAAAATTTGATGTCATCATCAGTAATCCGCCATACATTCCCATTGCAGAAAAAGAGTTGATGGATAAAAATGTAATCAGCTACGAACCACATCTGGCTTTATTTGTACCTGATGAACAGCCATTGCTTTTTTATGAGGCTATTGCTTTATTCAGCAAAATGCATTTAGCTGAGAACGGAAAAATATTTATGGAAGTACATGAAAATTTGGCAAGAGAAGTAGCTGACTTATTCAGTCAACATCAATTCCAAACTGAAATCAAAAAAGATATTTTTGAAAAAGAAAGAATGGTGATGGCTACTCACTACCGGTAACCGTAGCCGAAGTGGTGGCGCCTAATCTTCTGGCGACTTTCATCACTTTTACAATCTCTCCCCATTGCGAAGTAGAATCGGCATTGATCACAACTGCCGGTTTGATGCTATCACCTTCATTGATGTATTTTTTCAAAGCCACTTCAAGTGAATCAGGATTAATTTTTCTGGCACCTACGAAATAATTTTTGTCTTTGTCCACGCTTACCACCACACTTTGTTTTTGTTTGGTATCGCTTTTTGATTTAGGCACGCTCATTTTAATCACATTCGGATTGGCCAATGTTGAAATCATCAAAAAGAACATCAGTAATATAAACAGAATATCATTCAAAGGCCCGGTATCAACCTCTGAATGTGACTCTCTTAATTTTGTTTTTCTTAAACTCATAATTCGAATAAAAGTGATGACTGATTAACCTCTTGTTGGTTCTTGTAGAATATCGATGAATTCACTGCTGGCAGATTCCATTCTATTGGCCAGTCTGTTGATTTGAGTATCCAAATAACTATGTCCCAAAAACGCTAACATACCGATAATCAAACCTGTTGCAGACGTAATCAATTTTATGTACATCGCATCTGCAATCTGACTGATAGATGGATTGCTGATGGTCGCAAATTCTTTCAATAAGATCACCAACCCGATGATGGTTCCAACGAAACCAAACAAAGGTGCAATACGAGAAATCACAGAAATGGTATTTAGATTTTTTTCCAGTTTGTACATTTCGAGCTTGCCTACATTATCCATACTTTTCTCAATCGCATCAATAGGTTTGCCAATTCTTTGTAGTCCTTTGTCAATCATTCTGGCGATAGGACTATTATTGTTCTTCGCTAAACTTCTTGCCGCGGTTACGTTACCGTTAGTAATGTGATCGCGAATAATGTTCATGAAATTATCATCAGCAACACTTGCTTTTTTGATCACCAACCATCTTTCAATAAAGAAATAAACTACAAGGGCAAATAAAATTCCCAAAGGAATCATGATAACACCGCCTTTGCTGAGTAACGTCCAAACACTTTCAACTTTTGCCGTACTCGCGCCTACTGCTGCGGTAGAATCGATTTGTAAAAAAATATCAAACATAGTTTATCGAATTTTTTATAACTAGAATATCGGAATGCAATAAAATAAAACTAATTGAAGTACACAAATAATGAATTGTTAATTGTCAAATGCCAATACAATTATTTCGCATCCATTTTTTGCATCGCCATAATCTGACGCATTGTTTTTTCCATGCCTTCGCTGCTGCCGTCTAAGAATATCACATTCCCTTTTCCGTATTCAGCGAAATTTTTAATGGCTTCAGTCCACATGCTGAATAAAATAACATTTGTATCTAAATTAGCTTGCTTCATTTCTTCTGCAGCCTGACTCATACCCTTGGCCACTTCTTCTCTGAACAATGCCACACCTTGTCCACGTAATTGTGCTGCTTGTCTTTCTGCTTCAGCAGCGATTTTGATAGCATTACCTTCTGCTTCAGCCGCTTTGGTTTTTGTAATCAATAAAGCCTGTCCTTCATTTTCAGCAGCTGCTTTCAAATTGTTACTGGCCACCACTTTGCTCATACTATCAATAATCGCCTGATCAAAAGTGATGTCGTTGATTTGTAAATCCTGTAAATGAAAACCCCAGTCTTCCAATGATGCATCTACATGTTCTTTTACGAACTCTACGATATCTCTTCTCAACACTAAAATTTCTGATTGTTTTTTGGTGGCCACAAATGCTCTGATGTTTCCTTCAATTGTTCTTACCAAAGCTTGCATAAAATCTCTTTCACTGATAAATTTGAAAGCGACTTTTTGAATGGTGTCTTCAGTTTCATTTTGAACAGAATACAATAACATGGATTTGAAGTATACATTCGCTTGATCCAGTGTTACCGCCTGAAACTCCAATTCCACCGAACGATTCTGATAACTGATTCTTTTAAATACTTGATCAATCAAAGGAATTTTGAAACGCAAACCCGGTCTTCTAATACCGGAATATTTTCCAAAACGAGTGATTACAGCAATTGTTCCTTGATTAACAGTAAACAATCCACTGAATACAATAAAGGCTACGATGATTAACCACCAAAATTGAAATAGTATGTTCATGGTTGTATGTTTTAGAGTGTGAAGTTAGGGAAGTTTTTGGAAGCCCCCTCAGTCCACCCAAGGGGGAAGTTGTTTGGCGTTTGGGGTTTAGTGTTTTTTGTTTGGGGTTTGTTGTTCGTTGGTTTAAAGGTTTAATTCGCTACGCTGCCTGCCTGCCGGTAGGCAGGGTTTAATGGTTTAAGCCGCTGCGCTGGTTTGTGCCTTATCCAGCATCCAGTATCTATTTTTATCCAGCCTATCTAGCTTATCCAGCTCTATCCAGCTCTATCCAGCTTATCCAGCTCTATCCCTTTTACATTCTACATTTCTGACCTCTCCTCCCAAATCTCACACAAATGCACAATAGTTTCCACTGCTTTCACCATATCCTTTACACCAATCCATTCTAATTTGCTGTGGATTCCTTGCATGCCGGTAAATATATTTGGACAAGGCATTCCCATGTAACTCAATCGACTTCCATCGGTTCCACCACGGATGCTTTCTATTTTCAATTTTAAACCAGCACGATTGATCGCTTCTTTTGCATAATCCACCACAAAAGAACACTGATCCAACATTTCCTTCATGTTGCGATATTGCTCATGAATGGTATATTCCATTCTGGCACCTGGAAAACGACCAACTACTTCAGTTGCCAATTTTTCTAATCTTTCGTGATGGTCCTTTAATCCCTCAACCGTAAAATCTCTAACAATAAAATTGATGTGTGACTTTTCTGCGATACCGCCCATTGAAACGGGATGCACAAAACCTTCGCGCTTTTCGGTGGTTTCAGGACTCCATTCATTTTTTGGTAAAGCATCTAATATGGCACCAACAACTTTAGTTGCATTCACCAGACTTCCTTTGGCATAACCAGGATGCGCTGAAATTCCATGAACAGTTATCACAGCAGCATCAGCACTAAAAGTTTCATCTTCTAGAGAACCAGCTTCTCCTCCATCCAAAGTATATCCGTATTTGGCGCCTACTTTTTCCATATCAATCTTCGCCGTTCCTTTGCCTACTTCTTCATCAGGAGTAAAAACGATTTTTACATCACCATGTTTGATAGTAGGATTTTCAATTAACGTTTTAGCAGCCTGCATGATAATGGCAACGCCGCTTTTATCGTCTGCGCCCAATAAAGTCAAACCACTTGCTGTAATTATTTCATGACCGATATGTTCCTTGAGATAAGGTGCATCAGACATTTTTAAAACTTGAGTATTGTCATCCGGAAGAACGATATCGTTACCATCATAATTTTCATGCAAGATGGGCTTTACGTTGGTGCCACTGCAATCCGGTGCTGTATCTACATGAGAACAAAAACAAATTGCAGGAACATCTTTCTTTTCGGTGTTGGAAGGAACTGTAGCATATACATACCCGAAATCATCAACAACAGCATCTTTCAAACCGATTCCCAATAATTCTTGTTGAAGAATGCGGCTTAAATCTTTTTGTTTTTCTGTTGTCGGGTGTGCGTCACTGTTAGGGTCACTTTGCGTGTCGATTTGGACGTAGCGCAAAAAGCGAGAAGTGAGATCGGACTTATTAACCATACTAGTATTTTTTGTTTGGGGTTTGGCGTTTGACGTTTTTTGTTTTTACCCGATGAAAATGTTTACAACCAATCAACACCAAACACCAAACGCCAAACAATATTTTTTTTACGCTATCTCCACCAATTCAATATCAAACACCAATACCTGTCCAGCAAGGAAATGATTGGCATCTAATACAATAATATCTTCTCTTACTTCAACTACAACTACAGGCACCGGTTGTCCCATTTGATTAGAAAGGGTTAAAGTCATGCCTGGTTCTAATTGCATATCTGCAGGTACATTTTCTTTTGGAAAAGGAATAATCGCTTCTTCGCTTCTTTCACCGTAACCATCTTCGGGTGCAATGTTGATGGTTTTCTTTTCGCCTATTGTCATTCCTGGCATAGCGGCATCAAAACCTTTGATCATTTGTCCAGCGCCTACTGTAAATTCGAGTGGCTCTCTTCCTACAGAAGAATCAAATTGTTCGCCTGATGTTAATTTACCTGTGTAATGAACTTTCACTACATCGCCTGCTTTAACTTGTTGCATTGTGTTTTTTTTATTGTTTTAAAAATTCCGAAAAACCATTTTCAGATTTAGTTGCACAATCCTACTTTGACAAAAGTTGAAGCGAATGGAAAGCAAAATGTACTGATTCGGAGGGCAATATTAAAAATAAAAATCTATTCTGCCGAATTAAAAAACTTTGCTCAACTTTGGCCAATGAACAAATTATTATATCTACTGATGTTGGTGGGTTGCTGGGAAATTCAATCATCCTGTGCCCAATCAAAAAGCAGCACCACAAAATCTCTTGAAATCCTTACTGGTGCAGATCAAACTGAAGTTTACATGTCAATGTTGAAAGGTAAATCTGTTGCCATTTTTGCCAACCCAACCTCTGTAATTGGTAAAACCCATTTGTTGGATACATTGATGGCTTCCCAAATAAAGGTTGTCACCATTTTCGGACCAGAGCATGGTTTCAGAGGAAAAGCTGATGCCGGCGAACATGTAAATAATGATGTGGATGCCAAAACCGGAATCCCTGTCATCAGTTTGTATGGCGACCACAAAAAACCTACGGCAGCAGATTTGAAAAATGTTGATGTAATGTTATTTGATATCCAGGATGTAGGTGTGCGGTATTACACATTCATTTCCTCCTTGCAATATTATATGGAAGCGGCAATAGAAAATGAAAAAGAATTGATTATTCTAGACCGGCCAAATCCAAATGGATTTTATGTTGACGGACCAGTGCTAGATACTGCATTTAGAAGTTTTGTTGGCATGCAACCTGTTCCCATCGTGTATGGGTTAACGATAGGCGAATATGCCAAGATGTTGTTAGGTGAAAAATGGCTAGATAAGAAATGTTATCCCATTCCATCAAACAGTAAATTCAAGATGACCATTGTTCCTTGCAAAAATTATACACACGATTCTAAATATGTTTTACCTGTTCATCCTTCTCCCAATTTGAAAGAGATGCAATCTATTTATCTATATCCTTCTATTTGTTTTTTTGAAGGAACGGTAATGAGCGAAGGAAGAGGAACTGACAAACCTTTTCAGATTTTCGGTCATCCGACCTTGCCTTCAAATTTATTTTCATTTACGCCCAAACCCAATGAGGGTGCTAAAAGCAGCAAATGTTTCAATCAGATTTGTTATGGATGGAATTTGTCGGGAAGTAAAGAAGATGTTTTGAAATCAATAAATAGCAAAATCCAAATCAAATATTTACTCGAAGCCTACAATTTATTTCCCGGCAAAGACAGCTTCTTTTTAAAAAATAATTTCTTTAATAAACTAGCAGGCAATAATATGTTCATGCAACAAATTAAAGACGCAAAATCTGAAACAGAAATTCGAAAAAGTTGGGAACCAGGATTGGCAACTTACAAAGCCATCAGAAAAAAATATTTGTTGTACAAAGATTTCAAACAAGATTAAATGAACTATAAAGAATTAAGAATTGTTTTCATGGGCACGCCCGAATTTGCAGTGGCTTCATTATCAAAATTGGTGGATGCAGGTTGCCATATAGTTGGCGTAATCACAGCACCTGATAAACCAGCAGGTCGTGGTATGGAATTGCAACAAAGTGCTATAAAAAAATATGCCGTTGAAAAGGGCTTACACATACTTCAACCTGAGAAATTAAAAAATCCCGAATTCATCGAGCAATTAAAATCATTACATGCTGATTTACAAATTGTAGTTGCCTTTCGCATGCTTCCTGAAATTGTCTGGAACATGCCGCCAATGGGCACTTTGAATCTTCATGGTTCATTATTGC
>CANGEZ010000067.1 GCA_947452875.1 Chitinophagaceae bacterium | reverse complement strand
TTCAAAATAACAAACCCGTCTTTCATTCTCGTTTGGTCGTACAAAGCGCCACTACTGTTGATTTTCTTTACGACTACGCCACCCGTGATGCCATATTCTTTTGCTTTTTTAGCATCTAGATTTGTAAAGTCGGCACCTAGCAAATCCATCTGTTCATCATTTTTCACGATGTCGTAATTACCGGCTTTGTTTTTTAAAGTGACAGTAAAGATTTGAATTTTATTGTCTCTAACTACAGTCACCTGAACTTTATCTCCTGGTTTGAATTTGCTTACTTGTTCTTGCAATTCACCACCGCTGGTGATGTCTACGCCGTTTACTTTTTTAATGCGATCACCCTTACGGATACCCGCTGCATATGCGCCACCATCCATTGGAACTTCAGTTGCAAATACACCATCATAACTTTCTTCTTCAATACCAGATTTTTTCTTTTGATCTTCTGTCATATCAGCTGCATTGCCAAACATGATGCCGAGATAACCTCTTTGTACCGTTCCGAATTTAATCAAATCATCAACCACCTTTTTGGCGATGTTTACAGGAATCGCATAAGAATAACCAGAATAATAGCCAGTTGGTGACGCGATGGCAGAATTGATACCAATCAATTTGCCTTCTGTGTTAATCAATGCACCACCGCTATTTCCCATATTCACTGCGGCATCTGTTTGAATGAAAGATTCTACTGCGCCGCCTGGGTTTCCGGTTTTGTCTTTGTTCAATCCAAGGCTTCTGGCTTTAGCACTTACGATACCTGCTGTTACTGTAGTTTCAAGATTTAATGGATATCCTAAAGCTAATACCCACTGACCTATTTTTACTTCATCAGAATTTCCATAAATCAAATAAGGAAGGTTATTGGCTTCCACTTTTATTACGGCTAAATCATATGCAGGATCTGACCCAATCAATTTGGCTTTGTATGTTTTTTTGTTATTCAATGTTACGGTAATCTCATCTGCATTTTCAATGACGTGATTGTTGGTTACAATAAAACCGTCGTCGCTGATAATCACTCCAGATCCTGAAGCTTTTTGTTCGGGAATGATATTCATTCTGCCGCCACCAAAAAATTGGTCAAACATATCATCACTTAATAAATCACTAAAAGGATTTTGTTGTCTCATTCTAGGCAGATTATTGTTAACCTGCTTGGCGTTGGTTTTTGTTTTGATGTGCAC
Organism: Chitinophagaceae bacterium; assembly: GCA_947452875.1. Taxonomy (GTDB): domain Bacteria; phylum Bacteroidota; class Bacteroidia; order Chitinophagales; family Chitinophagaceae; genus Ferruginibacter. The sequence continues at coordinate 7,934 of CANGEZ010000067.1, read as the reverse complement.
AACTGCGGGTAATGCAATTGATGAAGGTTGGATAAAATCTACAGCTCCGGCAGGTAAATTTCCTCCGTCGGTTAATCCTGCCAATTTGTAATTAGATGGCAGTAATCCATTTTGCTGACCGCCAAAACTGTTGTTGTTTTTTTGAAAATTTCCATAACCCCAAACTACGGCTAGTGTAGTAAGGGCGCTGATTCCGATAGTAGCCAATACTTGTTTCATTTTCATTTTTTATGTAGTTTAATTTTACAAATTATAATAGTCAATTTTCATGCCTCGGGCTGCAAATTAATTACTGTCTGCCAAATTGAGTTATTTAAACTGTCATGTTTAACATTTAATTAGTAAGACCTTCGTAGATGCTATAAGCCGAGTAAAAATTGCATGGTATCTACACCATCTGCATAGGTGAAAAGTCCTGGTTGTTGTGATTCACCAAAGGGAATAAAATTTTCACCCACGATGCATTGGATTTCGGAATTGTTGTTCAATATTTCTTTCAAATTTGTTTCTTTATTGTAATACTCATAATGTACAACACCAATGGCTGAAAAATTGTTTTTGTTTTCAACCAATAAAGTGGTTTCATTGGTCATGTACATATTGTTATTTAATAACAAAAGAGACAATTGAAAATCATAGTTGTTGCTGTATTTGTGATAGTCTCTGAAATAAGAAAACTTGTGAAAAGCTTGTAATAATGGAACGAAATCATAGTTTTCAGGAACAAATAATTTAGTGACATTTCGACAACCCAATCCATAATACATGTGAATGTCATCTGAAAGCGCTTCAAGTTGTTCTTTGGATTCATTACCATTTAAAATTGCAACTGATGTTCTATTGCATCTGATGATATTGGGGTATTTTCCAAAGTATTCTACAAAATGTTGTGCGCTTTGGTTACTGCCTGTAGCAATATAGGCATCACAACCTTTCAGATTGTCGGCGATTGTAATGAACTCTTTTGTTTCAGGGTTTTGTTCGTGTAGTTTTTCAACAAGGAAAGAAATGAGCACATCATCTTTAGAAGAAAGTTTTATGGATTGTTTGTGACCGCTGATAAAAACGGTGAGCATATCATGAAAACCCACCATAGGGATGTTACCTGCCATAACAATACCCACATGAGCGGGTTTTATTAAGTCGTCTAAATGATAATGAGCGGCCCATTCGGAAAGTTTGTTTTTATCAAGAAAATGTTCGGTTATGGATTCGGTTGCTTTTTCAATAAAATTTTCTGTGAACCAGGCGTTTTTTATTGATGCCTTATGCTTTACCAACTGCCAATCTTCAGGATTTTGTTTAAGGTAATCACCCAGGAATGACATTAAATCAATCCGTTTTTGTAAATTCATGCGCTTAATATTACTTTTACACCAAAATTACGAAGATGGCAATTAAGATTACCGATGAATGTATTAACTGCGGGGCATGTGAGCCCGAATGTCCTAATAACGCTATTTATGAAGGTGGCGTAGAATGGGCGATTTCAGACGGCACTTCAGTTCAGGGTGCTTATACTTTGATGGATGGCGCTCAAGTGGATGCCGGTCAAAGATTGACACCTTTTAGCAACGATACCTATTATATCACTCCAAATAAATGCACAGAATGTCAGGGATTTCATGAAGAACCTCAGTGTGCAGCTGTTTGTCCGGTTGATTGTTGCGTTCCTGATGAAATGTATCGTGAAACAGTAGATGAATTGATGGCCAAGAAAGAAAAATTACATTTGTAATTTCAGTTAAGCCAAGATAAGCTCATTACTTAATTGATGTTTTTATCTTGGAAAAATCAAAATACAAATGAGGGTTATCCTTTATACTTTTTTAATGTCTTGCATTTGTCTTGCTTCATGCAGCGAGCAAAAAGAAGTATCACCTGAAGACAATGCTTCTCATTCTTTAGACTTGATGGAATTTGACCGTTCCTTTTCTGCCATGAGCAAAGAGAAAGGAATGAAGTCTGCATTTATTGAATATTTAGACAGCAATGGAGTGTTGTTAAGACCTAATCATATGCCATTAAAAGGTGGCGCTGCTATTGATTTTTTAATTCAACAAAATGATACGGATTATTCATTAACATGGGATCCTCAACATGCCGTGGTTGCAGCATCTGGAGATTTAGGTTTTACTTACGGAATCTTTGTAATACACCCCCAACATCAAGACACGTCCTTTTTTGGAACCTACACTCATATCTGGAAGAAAGAGCTTGATGGCAAATGGAAACTGTTGCTGAATTCCGTTAATGAAGGAATTGATTACAATGATGAAAATCAAAACTTTCAATAATTTTAGTAAAAAGCTGATTTCCACTTACATTTTTGTTTCTTTGCTTATAATTAATCCCCAACATGAGAAAAAACATTGCATTGATAACCGGCGGCTATTCTGGTGAGTCGGTTATTTCCTATAAAAGTGCGGCAACGATTTACGACAATCTAGACAAAGAAAAATGGAATTGCTATCTGATAGACATTCATCCTGATGGCTGGTTTTATGTAGATGAACATCAACAAAAACAATTCGTTGATAAAAATGATTTTTCAATTATTGTCAATGGCGCAAAATTAAAATTTGATGCTGTTCTTGTTGGTCTTCATGGAACACCGGGAGAGGATGGAAAATTACAGGGCTATTTTGATTGTCTGAAAATACCTTACACATCTTGTAATGCAGCTAGTTCTGCACTCACTTTCAATAAAAGATATACAGTTGCTGTTGCTGCATTTGCAGGAATTCCGGTAGCGAAGTCTTTACATCTATTTAAACATAGTCCAACTACTCCAGAAGAAATTCTTAAAGAATTGACCTTGCCTGTTTTTGTGAAACCCAATAACGGTGGAAGTAGTTTGGGTATTAGCAAAGTGAATAAATCAGAAGAATTAGAAACTGCGCTTGAAAAAGCTTTCAAAGAAGATGAACAAGTGCTTGTGGAAGAATTTATAAGCGGTCGAGAATTTACTATTGGTGTGTTTAAATCAAAAGGTCAAATCATTACCTTGCCTATGACAGAAATTATTTCTGAAAATGAATTTTTTGATTTTCAGGCAAAATATGAAGGGGCCAGCAAAGAAATTACACCTGCAAATGTTGATGAGGATATAGCAGAGAAAATTAGATATCAAGCAAAAAAAGCATACAGCGTGTTCAACTGCAATGGTGTAATCAGAATTGATTTTATTTACAACCAGGAATCGGGTAAGCCATATCTTTTGGAAATTAATACTGTACCCGGACAAAGTGCAGCGAGCATTGTACCACAGCAAGTAAAGGTGATGGGCTGGACGTTAAAAGATTTTTACAGTGCATTGCTAGACGAGTGTTTTTAATTTAAAAATTGTAAGTTTGAATTCGAATTTTTCTTTCAAAAATCAATAAAATTCTTCAGTGTTTAAATTCATTACCAATAAACCATTTTGGGTCAATTTGCTTGTCGCTTTTGTGCTGGCATTTCTCTTGATATTTTTTGTTTTACAAATGTTGGGCGTTATGACCAATCATGGCGCTTATCTTACCGTTCCTTCAGTAGTTGGAAAAAATACTGATGAGGCGGTGAAATTTCTGGAATCAAAAGGATTTGATGTCGTGATTAAAGATTCTGTTTATACAGACACGGCAAAGAATGGTATCGTATTGAAGCAAATACCTGATCCTAACAGCACCGTAAAAATCAATCGTACTGTTTTAATAACTGTAAATAGGGTGACTCAACCTTTAATTGACATGCCTGCATTAGAAGGCAAGTCGTTAAACTTCGCACTTGAAATTTTAAAAAGAAGTCACCTTAAATTAGGCGATACTATTTACCGTCCGGATTTCATGAGAGGTTCGGTATTGGAACAAACTTACAAAGGCAATAAAATCAAACCTGGATCAAAACTTCCGTGGGGCAGTTATGTTAATTTAGTTATAGGCAGTGGGTTGAATCAGGATCCTATACTAGTTCCTGAAATGCAAGGAATGACGTTTGAAGAAGCAAAAATATTATTGCAAGAAAATGGAATTTTATTGGGTGCAGTAGTGGCTGACCCTGATGTGTTGGATTCTGCAGCGGCTTTTATTTGGAAACAAAGTCCGCCAAGATATGATGACCAAAAAGAGCCTGTTTATATCCAGCCTGGACAGTTGATGGATTTATGGATTTCAAAAGAAATGAGAACAGTTATTGATACACTTCATCCTTAATTGAATATTTATGCAAATTATTGAAGCAACAGAATTGAAACAGAGAATGGTTTCTGAAAAAATAAACCTGATTGATGTTAGACAACCTGAAGAACACGCTGAATTCAATATCGGCGGTATCTTGTTGCCTTTGGGGAATATCATGAGCATGCAGATTGAAGAAATCGAAGACCTACGTGATAAAGAAGTTATTTGCTATTGCAGAAGTGGTCAAAGAAGCATGCAAGCCGCGATGATGCTAGAAACCATGGGGTTTACTAATGTTAAGAATCTGGCTGGAGGGATGATGGGATGGCAGTGAGAAATGTAAAATATTGAATGTAAAATAATAAATGTAAAAGTGGCTTTTGGGAAATGAAAAGTCATTTTCTCAAGTATAAAAATGATATCTCTGCGAAACCTCTACTTTCTCAAGTTCTCTGCGGTGAAAACTATTAAACCATTAAACCTTTTTCCTACAACTTCACATTCACTCCGCCCATAACATTCACTGTTGCCATCGGGTAGTAATAATTCTCTGTTGTAAACGCACCACCATAAACATAACTGAATGTATAACCATTAGGTGAGTATTTCGCTGAATACAAATTATTGATTTGCAAAAACAGATTGATTTGTCTGTTCTTTTTTAATTTGAAATCATAATCCATTCTTAAGTCCTGAACGAAGTAAGCATTTAATTGTCTTGATGCATTTGAAGTGTTGTCGAGGTATTGCTTACCAACATATTTACTGTTTAATGAAACACTTGTGTTTTTTATGGGATTGACTATAATGCTACAAGAACCAATAACTGAAGGAGAGTAGGAGATGTCTGTAGATGTATAATGATTCTCTAATTGATTTCCATTGTCATAATTATCGATATACTCAGTGAAGTCTTTTATTTTATTGATGCTAAGATTCAGATTGCCTGAAATTGAAAGCCATTTGTTTACCTTTTTCAATCCTTCCATTTCAATACCTGCTCGATAACTTTTTGGGATATTGGTTCTCGTGTATGCGTAGACGTCATTTACCTTGCCTGTAAGCACCAACTGGTCTTTATAATTCATGAGATACACATTTAACCCCCAGTAATTATTGTTTTTTTTATGTTCAAAGCCTGCTTCAAAATCCAATAGTTTTTCAGGATTGGGCTTTTCATTGTTGGCTGTTTCAAAATCATCACGATTGGGTTCTTTGGCTGCTTTGGCAACAGAAAAATATATTTTATTGCCTTTGTTTTTATAAGTGATTCCAGCTTTTGGGTTAAAGAAAAGATATTTGTTATTGACAACAATTTCAGGGTTGTTTCTGAATCCATTGATAACATAATTCACATTTCTCAATTGCAAGTCTGCAAATAGAGACCATTTCTTATTCAATTGTTGAATCCATTTTGTGTAGGCTGAAATTTCTTTCTTAGTTGCGGTTAATCGGTACCATTCATAACCGACTGGTGCCGCATTGGGAACAATGGTGCTGATGATTTTTCCAAAATGATTCCCATCGTATTGATTGGCAGTACCGCCGAATGTGATGTTGGTTCCTGCATTTGCATATTGTGATGAAAATACAATGCCGTAGAATTTGTTATCAAGCCATAATTGTCGGATCAAATCTGAATTATTAATAGTATCCACTCCGTTTATTACCACCGGCAATCCATAATCGCTCAAAAATTGACTCGCTTTATATTCTTCAAAATATCCTTTTCCTTTGGTTAAGAATCCAGTAAGATTGAACTGAATTTTATTGTTTATTTTTCTGTTGTAGAAAAGTTGATAATGTGTTTGGGTGTAATTGTCAGTTTGGTTATCATATGGAGTGCCGGGTTTTTCAGCACCTGCGGGATTATAAGTTCTGTTTGTATCTAGAGTCGCTTGATTGATGCCAAACCAAGCTGCATGTGTTTTTTCTTTACCTGAAAAAATATTCAAACGTAAAGATTGTTTTTTGTCGATATAGGCACTGCTTGTGTAAAAAGATTGCAGTTTGCTTTGTGAGCGGTCGACATATCCATCACTAGAAATATTGCTTAATCTACCTGTAAACAGAAAATGCTTATTGATCAATCCGCTATTTACCATGAAAGTATTTTTGATGGAACGATATGAGCCTATTGCGTTATTAAGAATGATGTAACGTTGCGAATCTGTTTCATTGGTGTTGATATTAATGGTGCCACCAAATGCACCTGTTCCGTTAGTAGAAGTTCCGACACCTCGTTGGATTTGGATAGAATTAGCCGTTGAAGCAAGGTCGGGCAGGTTTACAAAAAAAGTACCCTGACTTTCAGCATCATTGTAAGGAATGCCATTGATGGAAATATTTATTCTTGTGGCATCTGTACCTCTAATTCGAATGCCCGTGTAACCGATTCCGTTACCTGCATCAGCGTTGACCTGAACAGATGGAGTTTGATTTAAGATAAAAGGCAAGTCTCTTCCGATATTGTTTTTTTCAATTGTTTTTTTGTCGAGATTGGTTTTAGTAACTGGTGTTAAATCATTTGCTCTTGTGGCATTGATTTCCAAAGGTTGTAGGGTAGTGGTGTCTGAAGTCGAGAATTTTTCTTGAGCGAATGCAACATTCGTAAGCAATACAATGCTCAATGCAATTATAAATTTGTTCATAAAAAAAATATGTGCTGAATATCCGGGCTGTAGATTCCCTTCTTGCTTCATAAACTGAAGCTTTCTCCCTTCGCAGGCATTATCCTGAGCAGGTTATCGGGTATTATCTCAGCCTTCTTAAAGAAAGCACCCCGGAAATTCTAGCGATAAATAAAAGATCGTTTGAGTTGCAAATATATAAATTAATATTTCATTTGGCTGCATAACATTTATCCGTTACTTTTGCTTCGCGAAGTAGAGCAGCGGTAGCTCGTCGGGCTCATAACCCGAAGGTCAGAAGTTCGATCCTTCTCTTCGCAACAGTTAAAGAGGTTATCTTAGTTAGGTAACCTCTTTTTTATTTACATAACCCCTGAATAGTAAGACCAAAGCCTGCGAATGATTTTAATCTCATTTTCCTGCATGAATTATCTTTAAATTTGTTACCTAATATTTTTACATTACATGAATCCTTCATCAATTATCAAATACCTGTTTTTTTTGTTGGTTAATCTCATGCTGTTTTCCTGCAGTTCAAAAAAATCAGAGAACGAAAAACAAGGTCCACCGCCACCTCAAATTGTTGATGTTATCATAGCCGATTATCAAAACATCGAAAATAAGGTTGAAGTGAATGGGTTGGTATTAGCCAATGAATCTGTAGAAATTCATCCTGAAATTAGTGGTAGATTGGTTTTTCTTAATATGCCTGATGGCGCAGTAGTTAAAGAAGGTACTATTTTGGCAAAAATCAATGATGCCGATTTACAAGCCCAATTATTAAAAAGTAACACTCAACTTTCATTGGCTATTAAAAATGAAGAGCGTCTAAACAAATTATTACAAATCAATGGTGTCAATCAGGCTGATTACGATGTGGCCATAAATGCGGTCAACAACATTAAAGCTGATATCGAAATAATCAAAGCACAAATTGATAAAACCATTGTCAAAGCACCTTTTACGGGGATGTTGGGATTAAGAATGGTAAGTCCGGGTGCCTATGTAACACCTCAACTTGTCATGGCTAGTTTGCAACAAACCAATCAACTTAAGATAGATTTTAATGTTCCTGAAATGTATAGCAGCTTGATACAAAAAGGTAAAACTGTAAAAGTTATCGACGATAATAACAAGGAGTTTG
>CANGEZ010000066.1 GCA_947452875.1 Chitinophagaceae bacterium | reverse complement strand
TTCCTCTGTGAATGAAATGAATCATTAGTGGATTGTTGATTAAGTTGTCTATGAAATTAAAAGCAGCTGTTCCTGCAGGATAAAAGTTTCCATTGATAGAAGGCCATGTAGGCGCTGTTGAAGCTGCTTTTAATCCGGCCATAAATCCTCCGTAAATCAACTGAAACAAAAACAGGCCAAGTAATAACTTTAAAATGCTTTTAAGTTTAGTGTTGTAAATCTTTATTGCAAAAGATGGAAGCAGACTTAGTGCAAACCACAATGTATAAGAAACCAAAATCATTGCTGCAATAAAATGTGTTGTCAATTCAACGTGTCCGACAAAATATTTTTTGGGTACCAATCCGCTAGCCACCATGATCCAGCCTATGGCACCTTGAATGCCACCGAGAAAAAACAACACAACCATTGGTGTAATCATTGTCTTGTTCATTTTCTTTTTAGCTAGAAAATAAATAAAACCAATCGCAAACACAACGCCCATCATTCTTGCCCAAAAGCGGTGAAACCATTCCCAGAAAAAAATGAACTTAAATTCTTTCAAAGAAAAATATTGATGTACATATTTAAATTGGTCGGTATGACGATATTTTTCAAACTCTTGTTGCCAGGTTGTTTCATTCAAGGGAGGCAAAGCACCTGTAATCGGTTTCCACTCTGTGATAGATAAACCTGATTCTGTTAATCGGGTAATTCCACCTAATAATACTTGTATAATGAGCATGCCAACACCGATTAATAACCAGGTAGCAATTTGTCGGTTGTTCTTTTGTATTTCTATTTCATTCATGACGACGCAAAGGTAACGCCTCAATAATTGTTAGCAAGTACTGAATAAAGTTTCGATTTGTTTTTCAGACATTTGTTGCACAATTTATGTTGCCTTCTTTTTTAGATATCAATAAAACCGAAGCCGGAGTGGATGAAGCCGGAAGGGGTTGTTATGCCGGTCCTGTGTTCGCCGCTGCCGTAATTTTACCTAAAGATTTTTACCATCCATTGTTGAATGATAGTAAAAAACTATCTGAGAAACAAAGAGACATTTTAAGACCGATCATTGAAAAAGAAAGTATTGCTTTTGGTGTAGCTCCTGTTGATAATAATGAAATTGATCAAATCAATATTTTACAGGCATCATATAAAGCGATGCACTTATCTATCGACCAATTGAAACCTAAGCCCAATGCTTTATTGATTGATGGCAACAGATTCAAGCCGTATAAAAAAATAAGTTATCAGTGCATTGTAAAAGGTGATGGAAAATTTGCCAGTATTGCAGCCGCTAGTATCTTAGCCAAGACTTACAGAGATGAATACATGAATTTGATTCACAAAGAATTTCCTGAATATGGATGGAATCAAAACAAAGGATATGGAACTGCTATTCACCGAAAGGCAATTGAACTAATTGGGTTGAGTAAATACCATCGGAAGAGTTTTAATATACTTCCTACACAACTGAAAATGAATCTCGATTAAGAATCATGTTTAATTCTTTAATTCCGTTTTTTAAAATTCTACGATATAGGTTTTTTAAATAGTAAGATGATTTTTTGCTATAAATAAACTTCAGTCTGACTGAAGTTTATTTAGTTCAAATATTTGGCTGTTTGAGTTGGGAAGACGTAATATTGCGATATTGCAATATCGCAATATTACGGCAACATGCCTCCTTCCTCTAATCGTACTATTTGTAGAAAATTAAAAAATCAATGTAGATATCGAATGCGGCAATGCCTCCGTAACCGCAGCTTTTCCATTAACCCATAAATTATAAGAAGCAGTTTTGTCTGACTGGTTCATTACAATAACTACCACTTTCCCATCAGGATTTTTAAAAGCTGTTGTCATCAGTTGACTTCTGCTGGCGCTGCTGATAATTCTTTTTGCGCCCGGCTTGATGAACTTTGAAAAATGGCCGATATAATAATAAGCGTTTGTATAAATCAACTCACTGGTACGCGTATCCGCATGAACAGGAGCAAAACAAAAATTTCCTACATGGTTGGGTCCGCCGGTTTCATCAAGCAATACATTCCAATCGGTAAAGCCTTCCATTCCATTATTGAAATCGTTGATCATTGATTTAGCATATTTCTCTCCTAACACCCAAGCATAATATCTTGATGCATTAAAACTTTCGGCACAGCCTTCCGTAAATAATAAATGTTCATTTGGAAATGATTCGTGAACGCGTTTCACATTGTCGTACATAGGTGTGCCGCCACTCCAGTCTTCATACCAGTGAAAACCCATACCCCACGCGTATTTGGCGACTAAGGGATCAGAAAAATAAGTTTGCGCGCGCTGGTACATCAGATCTCTGTTGTGATCCCAGACAATAATTTTTTTATTGCTCAAACCTGCTTTTTCAAAAGATGGACCGAGATTGTTTTTTAAAAAATCTTTTTCTTCTTCGGCTGTGTACAAACAACTTTCCCAACGTTGTGTAGCCATAGGTTCATTTTGAATACTTACACCCCAGATGTTCACGCCTTCTTTTTCATATGATTCGATGAACTTAATAAAATAATCCGCCCATGTTGGATAAAATTCTTTTTTCAATTTCCCGCCATGAAGCATATCATTATTGTCTTTCATCCATGATGGTGGACTCCATGGACTTGCAAAAATTGTAAGCTTGTTAGAAGCTGCAGTATTGGCTTCTTTTAAAAAAGGAATTTTATATTTCTTATCATGCTCAATAGAAAATGAATTCAGTGACTTGTCGTTTTCAATTACATAAGTGTACATGTCGCTGCTAAAATCACAGCTATTTATATTGGTTCTTGCAATCGTGTAACCGATACCGTTTGTGGAACTGTAATATGCATTTAATAATTCTTTTCTTTTGTTTTCAGGAAGTTTATAAAATGTTTCAGCTGCCGCATCTGTGATGGCGCCGCCTATGCCCATGTATGTTTGAAAAGTTTTAGAAGGATCTACAAAAACCGTTATTTCATTTTCAAATGGCTGACCTTTTTCAGAAAAGTTTAAGGTTGCAGTTTTTGATAAACGATATTTTGTGCTGTCTGCGGTTGTGTAAACATCGACAGTTGTTTTCATTTGAGCAAAAGAAGCTGATGCTAAAATTGTAGCACAAAAAAATAAAAGTATCTTTTTCATATTTATTAAATTCAAAAGTAAAAAGTCAAAAGTAAAAACCTATCCTTCAAATATTCCCATCCCTTCTCTCACAACCTGCCAATCATCGGACGTACAATCTACAACAGTTGAGGGTTTCATGCCACCGATTCCTCCGTCAATCACAAAGTCCACCTGCGTTTCAAATCGCTCAAACATATTTTCCGGGTCGGTATATTCTTCCACCATTTCTCCGGGAAGTGATGTGCTAATAATTGGATTGCCAAGTTCTTCGAGGATGCACCTACAAATTTCATTATCCGGAACTCTAATTCCAATCGTCGATTTTTTGGTTTGCAATAATTTAGGAACCATTTTGCTTGCGGGTAATATGAAAGTAAATGGACCAGGTAAATGATGTTTGAGAACTCTATATAATGGCGTTTCGATGCTTTTGGTATAATCACTGAGATGACTCAGGTCTTTACAAATAAAAGAAAATTGAGCTTTTGCCGGATCTATATTCTTAATTCGACATATTTTTTCAATGGCTTTGGGTTGATTGATATCGCATCCTAATCCATAAATAGTATCTGTTGGATATATGATGACGCCTCCTTTTTTTAAAGAATCCGAAATCTGTTTGATGAGTCTGGGCTGTGGGTTACGGGGATGAATTTGCAATAACATGTTTACAATTTAAAACAAATATTCAATCGAAAGAAAAAAAGAGAATTTAAAACACTACTTTTGCTCGGTTTTTTTATTTCCAAAATCAATTTATATGTCATTAATCACTGTCGGCACTATGGCTTTTGATGCCATTGAAACTCCATTTGGTAAAGTAGATAAAATTGTAGGTGGTTCGGCCACTTATGTTGCTTATGCAGCTAGCAATTTTGTAAACGATGTAAAACAAATTTCTATCATCGGTTACGATTTTCCAACTGAAGAATTGGAAGAACTAAAAAGCCGCGGTGTGAAGGTTGATGGCGTGGAAATGATTACCGATAAAAAATCTTTTTTTTGGAGTGGCAAATACCACACAGATATGAATACTCGTGATACTTTAGTTACGGATTTAAACGTGTTGGCAGATTTCAATCCGATTGTGCCTGAAAGCTATCAAGGTGCTGAGTTTTTAATGTTGGGCAATTTGATGCCTAAATTACAAATGAGTGTCATCAATCAGTTGAAAGTTAGACCAAAACTGATTGTAATGGATACGATGAATTTCTGGATGGATATCGCTTTGGATGATTTGAAAGAAGTGTTGACTAAAGTAGATGTGCTTTTAGTAAACGATGGTGAGGCTCGTCAGTTGAGTAATGAAGTTTCATTAGTGAAAGCCGCTAAGAAAATCATGACAATGGGACCAAAATTCCTTATCATCAAAAAAGGAGAACACGGTGCGTTATTGTTCCATGAGAACCATGTGTTCTATGCACCAGCATTGCCTTTGGAAGAAGTATTTGATCCAACTGGAGCTGGTGATACATTTGCTGGTGGTTTTATCGGACATCTTGCTAAAACTAAAGATATCAGTTTTGAAAATATGAAAACAGCCATTATTGTAGGAAGTGCAATGGCTAGTTACTGTGTTGAAAAATTCGGACCTGAAAGATTGAAAGAAGTTAATAAAGCAGACATACAGTCACGCATAGACGAATTTGTTCAATTAGTAAGCTTCGACATCGACCTTGTTTAATTTATTTTAATGGATCTTATTATACTTTTTTTTCTCTGCCGAAAAATCGGAAAGATTGCTCGTGAAAAGGGTTTGAAAGCTTTGAAGTGGCAATTATTTACTATTTTATCATGGTTTATTCTTGAAGGCATTGGGTTGATTGTTGCTTTAGAATGGTTGGGTTATCAGAATATCAAAACAACCAATGAAATGATTGCAGCTGTTACCAAAAACCCCGGAATTACTTTTTTCAGTTTGTTTTGTGGTTATGGAGGTTATTTGCTGGTGAGGTATATTCTTGAGAAGAAGGAACCGATACAGATTTTATAGTTTTTCACCGCGGAGAAGATGAGAATGTTGAGATTACGCGGAGATTTATAAAATGATAATCTCTTGCAAGGAGCAAACCGCCACTTCTTTATTTCTTATTTTTACTTTCTTATTATTTATTTTATTTGCCACTAAGGCGCTAAGGCACCAAGTAGCACGAAGGCTATTTTTAATTCATAAGAGACCGATAATTTCATATTCGAAATACCCACTTTTACATTTTACATTCAATATTTTACATTTTACATTTTTGTATTCACCACCGTTATACAATTTTTAAACCGCTTCACCGTTCCTTTTACATTAAATACCTCTGTATAAACAATGTACTGTCCTGTGCTGATGCTTTGATGTTTATCATTCAATCCATCCCATGTATAACTTCCCTGACTGCCGCAAAGAGCGTTTGTTTGCAAGTGTTTCACCCGATTTCCTGAAATGTCAAAAATGATAATATTGGCCACATAACCAGGCTCGGGAAAAGAATAATTTATCGACGCAACATCATCAATACCGTCATTATTCGGAGAAATGATTTTTGGTGATACGTTTATTGTTCCTGTTAAAATATTATTATCCATACACTGAGAATTTTTATCCGCAGGCGTACCAAAACCTACAGTAGCAGCAGCACTATGCCAATTGTTTTCGTCTTGTGTTTTTGAATCATAATTAATTCTCTCAAGAGCTACGCCTTCAACATCATCAAGCAATTTAAAATGCCAGTCGTCTTTGTAAGAAAGCTTATCAATAATCTTTCCTTGCTCATTTAGTAAAATCACATTTCCTTCATCATCATTAAAAGACGGCAAATCATTAACATTTATAATGTTATCAGGATGATTGGATACATAGTCACGTTTAACCATAGACGAATTTGTAGTAAACGCCATTATTTGTTTTGGAAAAAAAAGATAACCATCATCGGGTAAAGCGATAATATTATCAATCACACTGGAAGTGTTTAGATTAGCGATATGTATATTTTTCAGATTGATCATTTTATTGGAACGATTGTATAATTCTACATAATCCACGCCATCGTTTTTGGGATTGAATAAAATTTCATTCACAACTACATCGAAACTATCAGGCAATGAAGCAATGCCAAATCTTGTTGTATTAAAGCTACCGATTGGATTGGAAATGCAGTCTGTTAAAGCACTTACACTCAAATTGTAAATGACATTTTCTCGAAATGGAATAGCTACTTGAAGTATAACTTTATCAAACAAAGGCGCCATGGGTAACACAGAAATCGGATTGCCAATGCCGTTATCAATTTGGTAATGCAAAGGATTCATCGCACTCAAACTATCCATCGGTTCATTAAAATATAAGACAACATGTAAACTGTCCGGTGCAAATGCACGAACTAACTTAGGCGAGTAATCGTCAATATTCATCGCATCAATACTGTTGATTTTTCCTGGTGTGGCTCCGTTTATGTTTATAGAAGCAGACCAATTATCTATTCCTGAACAAGGATTGTTGATGTCAATCATTTCCAAACTCCAGCCGCCTTGTTTTTTCAATTCATTATGATACCAGTCGTCGGTGTAATTAACAGCATGAATGGTCCTTCCATCGGGAGCCAATAACGAAATCATATCGCCAGTATTTGAAAGCGATGGAAATGAAGTAACGGATACTGTTGTACCATAAACAGAAAGACCAGTAACAGAACCGCTACTACAAACAATCAAAACACTGTCGGGCTTCAAAATTCTATTAGCCAATGGCCCAGATTTTCCTGATGATTTAGCTAATTTCCAACCATTAATATTGATGTCAAAAGGACTTACATTTCTCATTTCAAGCCATTCTACTTCAGGTAAGCCATTTGATGGTGTTGGATCGGCCATGATTTCATCAATGACAATATCATAAGGCATAGGTTGGTAAAGCACAAATTTGAAAGTACTGTCGTGAATACTATTTGCATATAAATCTTGAATGCCCGTTAAACTGATTTCATAATTAATACGCTCAGTAAAAAGGGTTGTGAAAACAAGATGTACGAGAGATAAATTAGCATTGTCTCTAATTCCGTAAGTGGGATGATTAGCATTTTCAACTAAAGTGTAATTTAAAATTTGTTCAGCGGAAGTTTGTTCCACAGGTTCAGAAAATTTGATATCAAGGTTGTTTGGACCTGTAATCGTTACAGATAATATTATTGGCGGAATTGAATCTATTTGCATGTTGGCAAATGAAAATGCAGAACAAAAACTGGCAGCTAATACTAGAATCATTTTTTTCATAAAGGGTACTTTTCTCAAAAATAGGCCTGGGAATGATGAAGTTTCTTCATGATAAAAAACAGCTGAACTTAAATGTTTACAACCATCTCTATTGAATAATTTCTAAATTTTAGGAATGTGCTTGATCTGAATTGCAATTGCGTTTTTCTTGACTTATTTTTGCTTCACTAAAATTTATGTTATGAAAGTAGCTGTAGTTGGCGCAACTGGCCTTGTAGGTACAAAAATGCTCGAAGTATTGGCAGAGAGAAATTTCCCAGTTACGGAGTTGATTCCTGTAGCTTCTGAAAGATCTGTTGGAAAGAAAATTTCTTTCAAAGGAAATGAATACACCGTTGTAAGCATGCAAGGAGCAATTGATGCCCAACCTGATGTGGCTATTTTTTCAGCAGGAGGAAGCACTTCTTTGGAATGGGCTCCAAAATTTGCATCAGCAGGAATTACCGTAATCGACAATTCTAGCGCTTGGAGAATGGATGCTGATAAGAAACTTGTGGTACCGGAAGTAAATGCCAACGTGTTGACTGCAAATGATAAAATTATTGCGAATCCCAATTGCTCAACCATACAATTGGTAGTGTTATTAAAACCATTACATGATAAATATAAAATCAAACGTGTGGTGGTGAGTACTTATCAAAGTGTAACCGGAACTGGTGTAAAAGCGGTAACACAATTGATGAACGAAAGAAAAGGAATTGAAGGTGAGATGGCTTATAAATATCCAATTGATTTAAATGCTATTCCACATATCGATGTGTTTCTCGATAACGGTTACACGAAGGAAGAAATGAAAATGACCAATGAAACTAAAAAAATCATGGGTGATGATTCTATTTTATTAACCGCGACTTGTGTTCGTATTCCTACTATCGGTGGCCATAGCGAATCTGTAAATATTGAATTTGAAAATGATTTTGATGTTGCCGAAGTAAAAGACATCATTTCTAAATCTCCGGGTTTGGTATTGAAAGATGATGTGGCGAATTTCATTTATCCAATGCCGTTAACTGCTCATGATAAAGACGACACTTTTGTAGGAAGAATCAGAAGAGATGAAACGCAAGCCAACACCATGAACTGCTGGGTGGTGAGCGATAATTTACGTAAAGGTGCTGCTACCAATGCTATACAGATTGCTGAATATTTGGCTGAAAAGAAATTCATATAAAGCAATTTTGGGCGAATATTTCACCTAGCCCACCGTTTCAATTAGCCCACCGTTTCAACGGTGGGAGAAGAATTAACCGGCTTCAATTCATAAACAATTAAATAATTAGCATCAAATATTTTCGGTTTGCAAACACCGCAGGATATTCTGACAGTTGGCTTTCTGTGTTTATAAGATATATGACCTTTTGGACAAGTTCCTTCCCAATTGCCTTTGAGTTTTACATCACTAGAACACCTGTTTCCATTGCAGCCGATTTCCATTGCTTTTGCTTTCCACACCTCATCATGTCCGTGACCACAACCCACTAATGCATGTGCAATTTCGTGAAGAACCGTGTTTTTTACATTTGTAGGTTCTCTTAATACAGTAAGCAAAGAAGACAATGTAATAGTTTTCTTTACATGCATGCAACATCCAAATCTTTTTTTCGCTTTGTCATATTTGAATGTCCAACCTTTATCTATAAGGCCGTGTTTGTTCATTAGTTTTAAAGCGAGTTGTTGAGCTTTTTTTAGTTCCAATTGGGGTTTATTTTACGACTATACTGATTTAATTTTTTTCTCGTAGACCAAATTGTTTTGTTGATTTTTCAATGGTTTGCTGTGATTGTTTTCGCCAAACAAAATGCTGTCTGGTATCACATCAAAAGCCTTGCAACTTAGTCCGTCGATATGAT
>CANGEZ010000065.1 GCA_947452875.1 Chitinophagaceae bacterium | reverse complement strand
GATCATCAAGAGTATAATTATTTTTTAAATAATGATTATGCTGTTTTAAAAAGAAGTGAAGTGTTGGGAATGATAACAGCAAGTTCTTTCAATATATGTGTTGCAGGTACGCATGGCAAAACCACCACAAGTACCATGGTTGCTCATATATTAAGACATAGCGAATTTGGTTGCAATGCTTTCTTGGGCGGTATTGCTTCTAATTACGAAACCAATTTCTGGAGCAGCGAAAAAAATGTTTGTGTGGCAGAAGCTGATGAGTATGACAGAAGTTTTTTGCAATTGAGTCCAAACATTGCCGTGATTACAGCCATTGATCCTGATCACTTGGATATCTATGGCAATGAGGAGAATTTCAGAACTGCGTTTAAGCATTTCAGTGAAAAGATAAAAGAAGATGGCTTGTTAATCATTAAGAGAGGATTGGAAGAAGTTTGTGATTTTAAAACCAAGCATCAACTTTCATATAGTAGCACAGATACATCTGCGGATTGTTTTGCTGCTAATATTAAAATGAAAAATGGTTCTTATTATTTTGATGTTCATATTGGAACTGAAGTGGTGGAGGGTTTTGAACTGAATATGGGCGGTATGCACAATGTTGAAAATGCGGTAGCAGCAATAGTTGCAGCAAGAAAGGCAGGCGTTAAAGATGATAAAATTCGTGAAGCTTTAGTCGCTTTCAAAGGCGTTAAAAGAAGATTTGAATATATCATCAAAACCGATGAAATAGTGATGATTGATGATTATGCACACCATCCGCAAGAATTGAGTGCGTTAATCAAAGGAGCGAAAGGACTTTTTGCAGATAAAAAATGTACAGTGATTTTTCAACCTCACTTGTACACAAGAACAAGAGATTTTGCAACAGGTTTTGCCGAGTCATTACATCTGGCTGATGAAATTATTTTATTGCCTATTTATCCTGCAAGAGAAAAACCTATTGAAGGTGTGGAAAGTGAAATGATAAAAGAGTTGATGAAATCAGAAAAAGTGATATGTTTTTCTAAAGAAAATTTGTTGAACTGGGTGTCGGAAAAAAAAGCTAAAGGTGAAATAGAGATGTTGATTACAGCCGGCGCAGGAGATATTGATACTTTGGTATCACCAATAAAAAATATAATAGCATAAGCAAGTTTAAATTATAGCAATGTTCGAAAAAAATAAACTTAAAAAAATACTCACGATTAGCCTCTGGTCTGTACTGGGGTTAGCAGGTATTGCATTGCTGGTTGCCGCACTCAATAAAAAGCATGAAACTGTTTGTACGGGTATTGATATAGAAATTGGCGGGGTTAACAATAATTTTTTCATCAACAAACAAGACATCATCGCCTTGTTACAAAACAGCACAGGCGAGATGATTAAAGGAAGAAGAATCGTCGACTTCAACTTGGATACCATGGAAATGGAAATCAAAAAAGATGTTTGGATTAACAAGGCTGAACTTTATTTTGAAAAGAATGGCATATTGAAAGTTTCCATTACTGAAAAGGATCCTGTAGCGAGAATATTTTGTACTAATGGTAGTTCTTATTACATCGACAACAGTAAAAACATGTTGCCTTTAAGCGACAGACACGCAGCTAGGCTTCCGGTTTTTACCAATTTTCCAACATCTTTAAAAGTGCTAACTGCTCAAGATAGTGCCTTGCTTGAAGATGTGAAAGCGATGAGTTTGTTTATTCAAAAAGATGCATTTCTGATGGCAATTATCGATCAAGTAAATATTAATAACGATAGAAAATTTGAATTGATTCCTAAAATAGGAGAGCAGCTGATTACATTCGGTGATGTGTCTGATATGCAGGCGAAATTCGAAAAACTAAAATTGTTTTATAAAAAAGTGATTCCGGTTTATGGTTGGTCAAGATACAATAGAATCAATCTTGAATATAAAGGACAAATGGTAGCTACAATAAAAGGCATCGATGATGTAGCAGCAGATTCGGTTCAAACCATTCAGCTGATGAAAGCATTGGCTACGTATTCTTCATTGATGGCATCTGATACTACACAGTCGATGGTGCCTGATAATGAACACAATACTACCAATCCTGAGTTGATAAACAAATCTATTCAAAGAGAAGAAGCGGATGATAACAGTAATGATCAAACGATACCTGCAGTTACTCCTGTAGTGGTTGTTTCAAAGCGAGCTCCTTTAGTTGTTTCAGTAAAACCTGCAGCATCAAAGCTTATTATAGCAAAACCTGCGACTTTGAAAACTGTGGCAACTACAAAGTCTGCATTAACAAATAAAACAAACAACAAACAATCTCCCCCTTGGGGGAATAAGGGGGCTAACAAACCAACAGTAAAGCCAAAAGAATTGATGCCACAGAAAAAAGTGGAAACTAAAACTGTAATAAAAAAGACGAATACGGCTAATGATTATTAAACATAAAATTTAAAACAATTAAAATTATACAAACACACAAACACGAATCACTATGCAACAAGAACAACCCATCATTGTAGGCTTAGATATAGGTACTACAAAAATCGCAGCCATCGCAGGCCGCAAAAATGAATTTGGCAAACTTGAAATCCTTGGCTTTGGACGTGCCAATAGTAATGGCGTTCAGCATGGAATGGTATTGAACATCGACCAAACCATCAAGGCTATTCAAATTGCGCTTGAAAATTGTTTGAAAAGCAATCCTGAACTTGAAATCAATGAAGTTTATGTTGGTATTGCCGGACATCACATTAAAAGTTTGCAAACAAGAGGCGATATCGTAAGACAAAATATCGAAGATGAAATCAGTCAGGAAGAAATTGATCGTTTGGTTGCTGATCAATATCGTACCTACATTCCTTTGGGAGATCAAATTATCGATGTGATTCCTCAACAATTTACAGTAGATAACCATCCTAACATTGCCAATCCAATTGGATACAGTGGTGTGAAAGTTGGAGCCAATTTCCATATCATCACTGGTGATAAAAATGCAATTAGAAACATCAACAGAAGTGTTGAGAAATCAGGATTAAAAACCAAAGACCTAGTATTGCAGCCGCTTGCCTCTGCAGCCGCAGTTATGAGTGAACAAGATCTTGAAGCAGGTGTTGCCATTGTTGATATCGGTGGTGGTACAACTGATCTTGCTGTATTCACAGAAGGTGTATTGAAATACACAGCTGTTATACCTTTCGGTGGAGAGAACATTACCAATGATATCAAACTTGGCTTGGGTGTTTTAAAAACACAAGCTGAAGCGATGAAAGTTCAGTTTGGTAGTGCTTTAAGTGATGAAGCAAAATCAAATACATTTATTACTATTCCGGGTTTAAGAGGAATGGCGCCTAAAGAAATTGCGGTTAAAAATTTAGCCAACATTATCCAAGCACGTATGAGTGAAATCATGGACTTCGTTTCTTATCATTTGAAACAAGTTGGATTGGATAGTCGCTCTTTAAATGGTGGCATCATCTTAACAGGTGGAGGTTCTCAAATGAAACATTTGTTACAACTTACTGAGTACCTAACGGGCTTGAATGCACGCATTGGTTTGCCTAATGAGCATTTAGCTGGAGATTATCTTGAAGAACTAGCTATGCCTATGTACAGTACTTGTATTGGTTTGATTTTAAAAGGTTACAACGATTATGAAAATACAGTAAGAGCCGCTGAAATAGTTGTTGAAAAAGAAGTGACTGCTAGAAAAGTTGTTGTTGTAGATAACCAAGTTGAAATTGTTCCTGCAGTGGATGAAACTTTATTGACAGAAGCTAAAGTTGAAACAACAGAAGCAGAACCTGTAGAAGTGAAACCACGTAAAAAAACAATCAAAGATTTCATGGATTCTATTAAAAATAATTTGATTGAAATGTTCCAGGAAGAAGGGGATACAAAATTCTAAAATTCTAATTACTATATACTAACCCACAAATAATAATTTATGATTCAATTTGATTTACCTAAAGAACAGTCCTCAATCATTAAAGTGATTGGAGTAGGTGGTGGCGGCAGCAATGCGGTTAATCACATGTTTGGACAAAATATAGAAGGGGTAAATTTTATCATTTGCAATACAGATGCGCAGGCTATTGCATTGAGTAAAGTTCCTAATAAAGTACAGCTTGGACCACACCTTACACAAGGATTGGGTGCAGGTGCAAATCCTAACATCGGTCGTCAGGCCACTGAAGAAAGTTTGGAAGAAATAAAACGCATACTAGAAGTCAACACCAAAATGGCTTTCATCACTGCCGGTATGGGCGGTGGAACTGGAACTGGTGGTGCTCCCATCATTGCACAAATTTGCAAAGAATTAGGCATCCTTACTGTAGGCATCGTTACCACTCCATTTGCTTATGAAGGAAAGAAAAGATTGCAACAAGCTCAAGAGGGTATCAATTTATTGAAAGAGAATGTGGATACTTTACTCGTGATCAGTAATGATAAATTACGTCATCAGTTTGGCAATTTAAAAATGAAAGAAGCATTTGGCCGTGCTGATAATGTTTTGGCAACAGCTGCAAAATGTATCACGGATGTCATCAACAGTACAGGTCAAATTAATGTTGACTTTGCGGATGTTTGTACCGTAATGAAAGATGGTGGCGTTGCTATCTTGGGTAGTGCTGCAGCTTCAGGTGAAAACAGAGCACAAACTGCCATTGAAAATGCCTTGACTTCTCCATTGTTGAATGATTGTGAAATCAAAGGTGCTAAATGGATTTTGATCAACATCAACAGTGCCGAAGGTGATCATGAATTTTCAATGGATGAAGTTGAAATCATTCAAAATCATTTATTGTCTCAAGCAGGAGAGGATACTGATGTGATTCTTGGTTTGGGATACGATAATTCATTGGGAAGTGATATCGGCATCACTTTAATTGCAACAGGATTTGAACAAAAAGATCCATTTGCAAAAGAAGCCAAACAAGAAAATATAGAAGATAAGGATAAAGTTGTCCTTCATCTTGATTTGCCTAAAGCTACTCCTGTGGCTATTCCTGTAACAAAAGAAATCGTAATTGAAAATATTGTTGAAGAAAGAATTTTAACGCCATTGGTAGTTGAGCAACAACCCGAAGCAATTATAGAAGAACCTGTGTTGGAAGCTGTAGTGGCAGTTACAGAAAATGTTATAATTGCTGAAACTGTTGCAACTGTTGCTGATCCAATGATGCCTACTTTAAAAGTTATCGAGGAAGATTTACTTGCAACTGAAACTACAGTAGTTTCCATTCAAGAAGAAGTTGCAGAAGAGCCAAAAGTATTTTTTGAAATTTCTTCTTCAGCAGATCAGGTATCAACTACAACTTTTCAATTTGTAGAGGAGCATGAAAGTTTGGAGAGGCCAAATGTAGTAACCATTACTGTTGCCAAAGAAGAAAAGAACGAACCCAAAATATTGCAGGAGACAGAGAACAAAAGCAACCTTTCGTCGGGAGGCTTTCTCACAAAACCAACGCAAATTTATGCGGAGGAAAAACCTGCGATTCAGGAATCCAATACTACAGAGGAGCCGCTGCCTGTAAAGCTGTCGATTCAGGAAGACGAACCTGTAATTGAACTGCAACTGGTAGTTAAAGAATCCACGAACGCGGCGGAGGAGCCTATTGCGCAACCCACTCAGCCCATCATGAAATCTCCAGTTGAGGAGTCTGCTTTGCAGGACGAAACTGAAGAATTAAGGCGCCGGGCTAATGAAAGGCTGGCAAAATTGAGAAACTTATCGTTTAATGTCAATGCCACCGATCCTAACAATGAGTTTGAAACGGTACCGGCTTATCTCCGCCGCAACATGGAAATGCAGGTTCAACTTGCAGAAGTGGAAAATTTCTACAGCAATTACACGGTAAAGCCTACAGAAAATAACCAGGCAGAAATCGGAACCATCAATACTTTTCTGGATGGTAAAAAACCGGATTAATTAAAGTTTGTTATTATAGCGTTTAAATTGTGTTTGTGTTTGTCTTGGCCCCTTTCTTTTGGAAGGGGCTTTTTTAGCCCCCTAAATCCCCCGAAGGGGGACTTTGATTGCGCTTTGCTAGGCTGCTTGATTCTTCATAAACAACATAACACAATCCAAGTCCCCCTTCGGGGGATTTAGGGGGCCAAGAATTCACGAATTTTTTTACCGCAGAGAATTTGAGTAAATAGAGGTTACGCAGCGCTTTTGAAATTTATAGTGTTTTATAGGACCAATACTTAATCCCTAATCCCCACTTCCTAATACCCTATTTAATGTCACGTATACTTATCTAGTATCTAGTATCCAGCTTATCTAGTATCTAGCATCCAGCATATCCAGCATATCCCTCCCCAGCAAAGCATAATCAAAGTCCCCCTTCGGGGGATTTAGGGGGCCAAATAATATTTCCCCTCTTTTCCAATCATAATACCCTTTTTACTTTTACATTTGTGTACTCAATTATTCCCGTGTAGGAATAACTATCGAAAATTCACATTAGTGGACAAGCACAATTTTAATAAAGTATCCGCCGCCGGTTTACTTATTGCATTAGGAATCATCTATGGTGATATTGGTACTTCACCACTTTACGTTCTTTCTGCCATTATTAATGGCAAACCAATTGATGACCTTTTGATTTTTGGTGGATTGTCATGTATCATCTGGACTCTTACTTTACAAACTACATTTAAATATGTAATCCTTACGCTTCAAGCCGATAATAAAGGTGAAGGTGGAATTTTCTCTTTATATACTTTAGTTCGTCGTCAAAAGAAATGGTTGGTTTTTCCGGCGATGTTGGGAGGTGCAGCTTTGTTGGCTGATGGAATGATTACACCGCCGATTTCAATTACATCTGCAATAGAAGGATTAAAAAATATTCCTGCATTTAATGACATTCACCAGAATACCATCATCATCATCGTCATTTCAATTCTTGTGGTATTGTTTTTCATGCAACAATTTGGCACCAATTCGATTGGTAAAATGTTTGGCCCTGTAATGTTTATCTGGTTTGCCATGCTTGCAGTTTTAGGTATAGGAAATATGTCTTCTGAGATGCATGTTTTTCATGCATTCAATCCATATTGGGCTATTAAATTACTTACCGTTTATCCATCAGGTTTCTGGATTTTAGGAGCTGTATTTTTATGTACTACAGGAGCCGAAGCGCTTTACAGTGATTTAGGACATTGCGGAAGAGGTAACATTAGAATATCATGGATTTTTGTAAAGGCTTGCTTGATACTAAACTACCTCGGACAAGGCGCATGGTTGTTGAATCATAAAGGAATGACTTTTACAAATGGGGTAAACATGCAAAATCCATTCTATGCCATCATGCCGGATTGGTTTTTGTTAT
Organism: Chitinophagaceae bacterium; assembly: GCA_947452875.1. GTDB lineage: Bacteria > Bacteroidota > Bacteroidia > Chitinophagales > Chitinophagaceae > Ferruginibacter. The sequence goes on along the minus strand of CANGEZ010000065.1, from coordinate 1,948 downwards.
GGGGAATCGTAATTGCAACTATCGCAGCTATTATTGCTAGCCAGGCATTAATCAGTGGTTCGTTTACCCTTATCAGTGAGGCAATTCGTTTGGATTTGTGGCCAAGAATGAAAATTAAATATCCTTCTGAAGCAAAAGGGCAATTGTACATTCCGGGTATTAATACTTTATTGTTTGCAGGTTGTTGCGGTATTGTTTTGTACTTCCGCTCATCGGGTGCCATGGAAGCTGCTTATGGATTGGCCATTACTTTATGCATGTTGGCAACCACAGTTTTATTTTCAAATTTTTTAGTTTCAAAAAGACGCCCTCCATTTTTAATATGGATTTATTTATTTGTCTACATCGGTATTGAATCTGCTTTCATGATTGCCAATCTAGATAAATTTCCTCATGGTGGTTTTGTTACCTTAATCATTGGTGGCGGATTGTTTGGTGTCATGTACGTACGTCACCGAGCCAAAAAAATAAAGAACAGATATGTGGAATTTGTAAGAGTCGAAGAATATATTCCTAAAATTGAAGAACTCAGCAATGATTCTTCTGTTCCTAAATATGCAACTCATCTTGTTTATTTAACAAGTGCCAGCAATCCTAAAGAGATAGAACATAAAATTATTTATAGCATTTTACGTGGCAAACCAAAACGTGCCGACATATATTGGTTTGTGCATGTGCAAACTTTGGATGATCCATATACCAGCGAATATTCTGTTGAACATATCATTCCTAACGACATCATCCGAGTTGAATTCAGATTAGGTTTTAGAATGCAGCCTCGTTTGAATCTCATGTTTAAAAAAGTAGTGGAAGATTTAGTTGCCAATCGTGAAGTGAATATCACAGGCAGATATGAAAGTCAACAAAGAAATAATACTGTAGGCGATTTCCAATTTATTGTTATGGAGAAATTCATGAGTCAGGATAATGAATTGCCTTTCTCGGAAGATTTAATCATGCGTTTGTATTTCTGGCTCAAAGAATTAAGCGTCAGTGAATCAAGAAGTTTTGGCTTGGAACAAAGTAATGTTGCCGTTGAAAAATTCCCATTAATTGTTGCACCTGTGAGTAAACTCAAACTTACTCGTGTTTGGCATAACGAAGACGAAGAAGTATAACGCTGATGATAAACTCCATTTCAGTAATTGAACTCCAACAAAAAATTAATGACCATCATGATTACATCTTGATTGATGTACGTGAATCATTTGAAAGAGAACACTTCAATATAGGTGGCTTTCACATTCCCATGCAATCAGTTTTTGAAAGAGTTGGTGAAATTCCAAAAGATAAAAATGTTGTTCTATATTGTCAGAAAGGAATCAGAAGCATGATAGTCATTCAAAGACTTTCCGAAAAATTTGGGTATCAAAATTTAATTAATCTTCAGGGAGGAATGGATGCCTGGTTAAAAATGAAAATGCAATGAGCAGAAAAAGAATATTCCTGATTTTTAAATTAATCATCATTGTATATTGCCTTGTTGGCATTGTGTTGTTTTATACACAGGATAAATTTTTGTTGCATCCCATTTCCGTCTCAACTGATTATGATTTTAAGTTTAATCAATCGTATAAAGAATTGAATATTCCTATCAATAAAGAGGATACCGTTAACCTCATTCGTTTTATACCTACTGATGATACTATTTCAAAAGGTGTTGTTATTTATTTTCATGGCAATGCTGGAAACGTATCGTATTATGCTGATTGTATAAATATTTTTCTTGAAAACAATTATGAAGTCTGGATGCCCGACTATCCGGGATTTGGAAAAAGTCGTGGAGAGATTTCAGAACAAAAATTGAATGAACAAGCTTATCAAGTGAAACGCTTGGCGAATCAATACTTCGCTGATTCAAATATCATAATTTACGGAAGGTCTTTCGGGACGGGTATTGCAGCCAATCTGGCTTCATCTGTAAAAGTAAAACAGTTAGTATTAGAAT
>CANGEZ010000064.1 GCA_947452875.1 Chitinophagaceae bacterium | reverse complement strand
TAACTCACTCTGGTATTTTCTGTAATGGCTTTGCTGTGAAAATCTATTTTATTCGTACCGTTGAAGAGTGTTACATTTTCAACCAAAGCGCCGGGCTTTATGGCATGAAAAATTTCAGGTTCTTTTTCTTCACTTAGATCAATTGTTTTAGCATAACAACCACCTTCAAAATTGAAAACAGTTTCATCAGTCCACCCATGCTCATCATCACCAATCAAACTTCTGTTTGGATCTGCGCTTAATGTAGTTTTTCCAGTTCCACTCAATCCAAAAAAGATAGCCGTGTCGCCGTCTTTACCCATATTGGCTGAGCAGTGCATGCTCAGTACATTTTTTTCATGAGGAAGAATGAAATTAAGAATGGTGAATATGCCTTTTTTGATTTCACCGGTATAACCAGTGCCGCCAATAAGAATCATTTTCTTTTTAAAACTAACCATGGCAAAATTGTGTTGTCTGGTGCCATCTATTTTTGAATCTGCTTTGAAATTTGGCGCCTGAATGATTTGCCATTCAGGAGTGAAATTTTCTAATTCATTTTCCGTTGGTCTTAAAAACATATTGTAGGCAAACAAATTGCTCCATGGGTTTTCATTGATAACACGAATGTTTAATCTGTATTTTGTATCTGCACATGCATAACAATCTCTTACCCAGATTTCTTTTTCAGAAAGATAAGCGGTAAGTTTTTGAAACATGTTATCAAAAACAGACTCTTCAATTGGTAAGTTGAACTCATTCCAATGAACAGTGTCTTTGGTGATATTGTCTTTTACAATGAATTTGTCTTTTGGACTTCTGCCTGTAAATTCTCCGGTATTTATGAGCAAAGCCCCTGTGTCATTTAAAACACCTTCTTTTCTTTGAATGGCTTGTGCAGTAAGTTCTGATGGCTGTAATTGGTAATGTATAGGGCGGCTATTTTTTAGTCCCAATTTATGTAAAGATGACAATGGAACTTCGATGGTTTGTATTGCTGGCATAATGTAGTTGTAGTTTAATGCTTAAACAAAGATAGCCATCGATAATTTATAAAAAAGTCCATAAAAGCGTATTAAAATTAAAAAAAATCAAAAAATAGCAATTATGGTTGTCTTATTTTTAACATCATCTAATAATATTTTTTTATCGGTTACTATTTTGCCATTATTATTAAACAGCAATTATTTTTTAAAAAATCAACATTTTTTTTAGCTGCTTATCAATGTAGGATAATAATGTATCTTGTAACCTTATTTTTATCATTTACCATCAGAAAAAATATCAGCAATGAAGTATTTGCCACTAAATCCTGAAATTTTCATCAACAATCGTAAGCGTTTCACTGATAAAATGGAGAAAAACGCCATAGCTATTTTTAACAGCAATGATGAATTGCCAACAAATGCGGATCAAGTATTTAAATTCAAACAAAACTCAGATTTATATTGGTTGACAGGTATTGAACAAGAAGATACCATGTTGGTATTGTTTCCTGATAACCCAGATCCTAAATTCAGGGAAGTGTTGGTTTTAGTTAGACCAAATGAAATCAAAGAAAAATGGGATGGACATAGATTAAGAAAACATGAGGGAACTTCCATCTCTGGCATACAAACCATATTATGGCTTGATGCTATTGATGGTTTTTTACAACCTTGGATTCATGCCGCAGATTGTATTTATTTAAATACAAACGAAAACGATCGCAAATCAAATCTTGTTCCAGTAAGGGATTATAGATATGCACAGATGACGAGAGAAAGATATCCATTGCACCAATATAAGCGCAGTGCAAAGTTATTGAAAGAACTAAGGGCCATTAAATCTTCACTCGAAGTTGAAGTGATGCAAAAGGCAATTGATATTACAGATAATACATTCAGAAGATTATTGCAGTTTATCAAACCAGGCGTAATGGAGTATGAAATTGAAGCTGAGATCTATCATTCATTTCTTTCGCAACGCGCTACTGGTCCTGCTTATGGTTCCATCATTGCAAGCGGCGACAGAGCAAGAACGTTACATTATGTTGAAAACAACAGAGAGTGTAAAGATGGCGAATTGATTTTAATGGATTTTGGCGCAGAGTATGGAAATTATTGCGCTGATTTGACAAGAACCATTCCTGTTAATGGGAAATTTACACGTCGTCAGAAAACAGTTTATAATGCTTGCTTGCATTTACATCATTATGCTGCAACTATTTTAAAACCAGGAATCAGCATTATTGATTACACCAAACTTGTTGGAGATGAAGCTACTGTTGTATTTCAAAAGATCGGCTTGTTGCGTAAATCTGATATCAAAAATGAAGATCCTGAAAACAGAGCATATAGTAGGTATTTGTATCATGGTATTTCACATCATTTAGGAATTGATGTACATGATTTAGGAACCAGAACAGAGCCAATTAAAGCGGGTATGGTGTTCACAATAGAACCCGGCATTTATATTGAAGAAGAACAAATGGGTATCAGAATTGAAAATAATTTCTGGATTACCAGAAACGGAAACAAAGATTTAATGAAGAATATTCCGATTACAGTTGAGGATATTGAGGCATTTATGAAACAGAAATAAACATCTTTAGTTAATGAAGCAGATACCTAATTTATTTACATTACTCAATCTAGTATTTGGATGTTTGGCTATAGTGGCCACTTTGCAAAATGGAATTACGATTCAAATTGACGCTAATGGCTCACAATTTATAGACATTCCCGAAAAAATATGGATGGCCTCTTTATTTATTGGTCTGGCCGGAGTAGTAGATTTTCTGGATGGATTTGTTGCCCGTCTTTTCAAAGCAACATCAGCAATGGGAGAGCAGTTGGATTCTTTGGCTGATGTGGTGAGTTTTGGCGTTGCGCCTTCTATGATTATCTATCAATTTTTAAGAATGAGTTATGCCAGTGAAATTGATGGTGTTGAAACTTCTGTTTTATTACTGATGCCTGCATTTTTCATTGCAGCCGCTGCTGCATATCGATTGGCGAAGTTCAATTTGGATAAATCACAATCAACAGTTTTTAAAGGAGTACCCACACCTGCAATTGGCATATTAATTGCCTCTTTCCCTTTGATTTACTGGCATGCACAATATGAGTTTGTATTGCAGTTGTTATTGAACAAGTGGTTTTTGTATGCTGTGATTGTAATGCTTTGCCTCTTGATGGTTGGCAATATGAGCATCATGTCTTTAAAAGTTAAAAACCTGAATGTAAAAGACAATCTGCATTTATATTTGATGGTGATTTCGGGAATTATTTTTTCAATTAGTTTGGGCTGGCTTGCCGTGCCTTTGCTATTTGTCACTTATATTATTTTATCTTTGGTCTTCAAAAAAAAGTTGTCATCGCAACTATAAAATAAAATCAAATGAATTTTACTGCACAAATCAAAGTAATGCCATTGAAAGACTTGCTGGATCCACAAGGCAAGGCTGTTTTGGGAGGTTTACACAATTTAGGATTAACATCTGTTGATGATGTGAGAATTGGAAAACATATTGATGTACAAATCGAAGCGGCATCAAAAGAAGAGGCTCATCAAATAGCCACTGAAGCTGCGGTGAAATTGCTTTCCAATCAGGTGATGGAGAACTTTGAAGTTACAATCTTATCATAAAGCATGCTTTATCTCGTTCCTACGCCTATTGGCAATCTTTCAGATATGACTTTCAGAGCTGTTGAAGTTCTGAAAAATGCTGATTTGATTCTTGCTGAAGATACACGTACTTCCTCTGTTTTATTGAATCATTATCTGATTCATAAACCGCTATCTCCTTATCATCAGCATAATGAACATAAAATTGTATCCCATCTTGTAGATCAATTAAAATCTGGTAAAAATATCGCCTTACTAACGGACGCGGGTACACCTGGAATCAGTGATCCTGCTTTTTTATTGGTAAGAGCTTGTGTAGAAAATGATGTTGAAGTCTGTTGTTTGCCAGGTGCTACAGCTTTTGTGCCTGCTTTGGTAAACAGTGGATTGCCAACTGACGCATTTTGCTTTGAAGGTTTTTTGCCATTGAAAAAAGGCCGTCAAACTTTAATGAAAAAACTGGCTACAGAAAATCGCACCATGATTTTTTATGAAAGTCCAATGCGATTGGTAAAGACTTTACATGTATTCATTGAATATTTTGGCGCAGATAGAAAATGCAGTGTAAGCAGAGAGCTCTCCAAAAAGTTCGAAGAAAATAAAAGAGGGACATTGCAAGAAGTACATGATTATTTTAATGCCAAAGTGGTGAAAGGAGAGATTGTGATTGTGGTGGAAGGAGTTAGTTGATTTGGTGATTTGGTAATTTGGTGATGTGATGATTTGATAATTTAGAAATTTGGGTGTTAAGATTAAATAATTTTTTTATGAGGAATATTTTTTTATTTTTTATTTTTTATTTTTTACTTTTTATTAATGCAACTGGCCAATCTCAAAAATGGCAGCAATCTGTTAAGTATACTATGGTTGTTGATGTTGATACGCTGTCGAATCATGTTAATGGCAAACAAAAAATTATCTATCAAAACAATTCTATTGACGACCTGGATAAAGTTTATTATCACTTATACTGGAATGCTTTTCAACCCAACAGCAGTATGGATTCGAGAAGCAGAGAACTCGGTAAAAAAGTAAACAATGGCAGACAAGATTGGGACGGAAGAGTGAGAGATAGAATTTTAAATCTCAAAGAAAATGAAATTGGCTATCAGAAAATCATTTCACTAAAAATGAATGGCATACCTCAGTCATTCAAATACCATGAAACAATTCTCGAGGTAAATCTCACCAAACCCATTTTGGCAAAAACAGCTGTAGTTTTTGAAATGGAATTTGAATCACAAATTCCTTTGCAGGTTCGAAGAAGTGGGAGAGATAATCCACAAACTGGCGTTAGGTACAGCATGAGCCAATGGTATCCAAAAATCTGTGAGTATGATGAAGAAGGCTGGCATCCAACGCCTTATGTGGCAAGAGAATTTTATGGTGTTTGGGGTGATTTCGACGTGACTATTAACATTGATAAATCATACAAATTAGGCGGAACAGGAGTATTAGTTAATGCTAATCAAATCGGTTGGGGTTACGACAAACCAGGTACTTCTTTAAAGCCATGCAGCACTTCAAAAAGATCCTGGCATTTTGTTGGAAAAAATATTCATGATTTCGTTTGGGCTGCAGATCCTGATTACAAACATATCACCAGAACTATGAAAAATGGTCCGGCTTTGCATGTTATTTATAATGATGTTCCCAATAATTCTGCTAATGATACGCTGTGGATGAATGTTGCTGATGCAGCAGTGAAAGTGCTGCCGTTTATAGAACAGCATTTTGGAAAATATCCTTACCCTCAGTATTCGTTTATACATGGTGGTGATGGTGGTATGGAATATCCTATGGCTACATTGATTAGTGGACCATCTTTAGGCACTGTTTTTCATGAATGGATGCACAGCTGGTACCAAATGATGTTGGCCACCAATGAAGGTAAATATCCATGGATGGATGAAGGTTTTACCAGCTATGCAGAAGATTTAGTGACTAAATTTTATTATGGAAAATCTTCTATAATGGAATACAAAGATGCACTCGTCAACAATCCCAAAAATGAGGATTTGAAAAACCTGATCAACACATTGCCTGAAGATCATGCAGGTTCTTATTCCTCTTATTTTGCTTTGATAAAAAGTAAATTAGATGAACCTATGTGTACGCATTCTGATCATTACAATACAAATTTCGGTTACAGCATCAATGCTTATTCTAAAGGCGAAGTTTTCATGGAACAGCTTGGCTATATTGTTGGAGCAGCAGTTCGAGATGAAATATTAATTGATTATTACAATCAATGGAAATTCAAACATCCAAATGATTATGATTTTATCAGAGTGGCTGAAAAAGCTAGTGGCATACAACTCGATTGGTACCATGAATATTGGGTTCATTCCACCAAAACAATTGATTACGCTATTGATAGTTTGTGGGAAGAGAACGGACAATCCAAAATCAGAATCAAAAGAATTGGGTTGATGCCTATGCCGATAGATTTGCAATTGAATTTTAAAGATGGTACCAATGAAATGCATTTGATTCCGATGAATGAAATGTTTGCCGCAAAACTTCCAGAAGATAAAAATCAGAAAACCATTACAGAAGAAGAGTGGATTTGGACAAGACCTACATATACTTTAACCTTCAACAGAAGATTGACTGAATTGGTAAAAGCCGAGATTGACCCTTCAAAACGAATGGCTGATGTTGACAGAAAAAACAATCTGATAGAATTGAATTGGTAATTACTTTAAAGGCTGATACAGCATGTATTTTTCTTTGAAATATTCTTCAGGAAAAACTTTGTCGATATCCCATACATAAGGCTTGCATCCGCTTTCTTGTATTTCTTTGGTGAGGTCTCCGCCTTTAAGACAGATTAAGCCATTGGGTACATTTTCGTTGTCTGTTTTAATTCTTTTGATTAACGGCCTGCTCCATTGCCATAAATCTTTTAATGGAGCAACAGCTCTTGAAACAACAGTATCAAACTTTCTGTCTTTGATATCTTCTGCACGTGTATGCTTAACTGTTATGTTTGTCAATCCGATAGCCGCTGCAATTTCCTTTACCACATTTAATTTTTTATTGATGCTATCTACCATATAAAATTCTGTTTCAGGAAAAAATATGGCCAGTGGTACCCCAGGAAATCCACCGCCACATCCAAGGTCCATGATGGAAGCTCCTTTCTCAAATTCAAATTGCGTGGTGATGGTTAATGAATGTAGTACATGATGCAAATAGAAGTTATCGATATCCTTTCTGCTGATTACATTAATTTTTTCGTTCCACTCTTTGTATAAAGGCAACAAAGTATTCAATTGTTCCTTTTGTTTTGGCGTAAAATCCGCAAAATATTTTTCAATTATTTCCATTGTGAATGATTAAGTCAAAATTTAATAAGCTTGTCCAGAAACCTCGGGGTAAAAAGTAAAAATTTCAACTATTTTTTTGAATTTTGATTTTTAAATTTTTATTTTTTTAAATCTTGATATTCTTAAAATAAACAGCCCTACTTCCAAGTCATTTTCGCTTTCCTAATTAAAGCTGGCGCAAATATTAAGTAATAGAAGAACATCCAAATGTCGAAAAAAAGAACGTAGGGAATTAAATCTTTTTCATCAAACTTGTTCAATGTTCTTATGTAAGCAACTTGTTGAATTAAAAACCTGATTCCAAAAACAATTAAACCATATTTCCAGTTGTAAAACAAACAAGTAACAATCAAAGCTGGATAAAATAAAAAATGTGTTAGTGAAAATAAGCCTAATAAAAATTTATGTGATTTCTTGTAATATTTTCCTGTTGAATAATGTCGGCTTTTTTGTGACATCCACTGATTCCAGGTTTTTGCTGGCTTACTTAATGTGAAAGAATCTTTATTGATGTTGATTCTGGTATTCTTGCTTGTTGCGGCCATGTTTACTAGTAAGTCATCATCTCCGCCTGGAATATTATTATGTGCAGAAAAGCCTTTGTGTCTGTAAAATATTTCTTTTTTATAACTAAGATTTCTGCCAACGCCCATGTAAGGAATACCTGCCAATGCATAACTCATGTATTGTAAAGCAGTATGGAAAGTTTCCCAGCGAATTAATTTATTGAGCAAAGATTTCTTTTTGTGATAGGCGCCATAACCGAGAACAATCTCTGTGTCGTCGCGAAAGCAATCTTGCATCGACTGAATCCAGTGTTCTGTAGCAGGAACACAATCTGCATCTGTAAGAAATACAATTTCATTTTTTGCAGATTTGATGCCAACTGCTAATGGAAATTTTTTTCCGGGAATCATTTTGGCTTCTTGAGTTAATTCAATAACCTGCATTTGTTTGAATTCTTTTCTTAGTTCCTCTAAAACGTATTTACTATCGTCGTAAGAATTATCATTTACCACAATGACTTCATGGGTGGTGTTATACTCCTGAATTAATATTCCAGGAAGGTGATGGGCCAAATTGGCTGCTTCATCTCTTGCGCACACTATCACACTAACCGGATGGGTTTGAGTATTGGTTCTGGCTTTTTGTTTGTAAAATGCTAGTCTGAAAAAAAAGAATAAAAAGTAAAAAATTTGTATAGCTGTGATGGCACAGAAAAAATAAAAAACTATCAAAGGCCAATGATCAAATAAATAAATAGTGTTCATCGCTGCAAAAATATGCTTTAGTAGCATTACTTATTATTTGAGTATACATAATTAAATAAAAATGATGACGATAATTTTTATTTCCCCTGCGGGGAAAGGATAGCCACGAATTCACGAATTTGTTTAAAGCAAGGAAACAATAGGCAAAGATTTCTTTAGCTAGAATATTCCATAGGAACATCTGGTATTTAGCCCGAGAAGTTAATAAGTGGTGTTTTCGTTCCATAGGAACGTTTTGTGAGAAATCGAATTGAATTCAGCGTCGAATTAAGTCAAAAATTAAAAGTAAAAAGTAAAAAATGACGATGTTATTTATTTTAAAATTTGAATTTTTACTTTTGAATTTTATAGCATTTTTAAAATTTATATTTGCATCCTGAATAATTAAATATGGCTGCATTAGCATTTACGTTGGAGAAAAAGGATTTGCATTCAAAAGCAAGAGCGGGCAAAATAAAAACAGACCATGGGGAAATTGAAACTCCTATTTTTATGCCGGTAGGTACGGTGGGAAGCGTAAAGGCAGTTTCGCAACAACAATTAATCAATGATGTTCATGCTCAAATCATTTTAGGAAACACCTATCATTTGTATTTACGTCCGGGTTTGCAAACCTTGGAGGCAGCAGGTGGCTTGCATCAGTTCAATGGTTGGCATAAGCCGATACTTACAGATAGTGGCGGGTTTCAGGTTTTCTCTTTAGCAGCCAGCAGAAAGATTACCGAAGAAGGTGTGATTTTTCAATCTCATATTGATGGGAGTAAACATTTATTTACACCCGAAAATGTGATGGATACTCAACGAACTATTGGTGGGGATATCATTATGGCCTTTGATGAATGTCCTCCAGGAGCCAGCGAATATCAATATGCAAAAAAATCTTTGGAACTTACTAATAGGTGGTTAGATAGGTGTTTCAATCAATTTACAAATACGCCCGATAAATATGGATATACACAAAATTTATTCCCAATTGTTCAGGGTGGTATTCATCATGATTTAAGAAAAGCATCCTGTGAATATGTGGCTTCTAAAAATGCAACGGGCAATGCCATTGG
>CANGEZ010000063.1 GCA_947452875.1 Chitinophagaceae bacterium | reverse complement strand
AGGCAATTGAACCAATATGCCATCAACTGATTCATCGTTGTTTAATTTCACTACTTCTTCTATCAGCGATTCTTCTGTACAATCCTCAGACATTCTGATTAAGGTGCTTTTAAATCCTGTTTCCTCACAATTTTTGATTTTACTGGCTACATATGTTTCACTAGCGCCATTATTACCAATTAAAATAGCCGCCAAATGAGGAGGACGATTGTCTGCAATGTTAGCAATCTCTTTTTTCAGATTTTCTTTTACAGACTGAGAAGCGATTTTACCGTCAAGTATTTGCATAAAACAAAAATATGCAAGATTATCTGATTAATATTCTTTTTGTATTGTCCTCAATTTTTTGATAGGATAAAACAGCTTTTTTATGGTTAAAATCACATGGAAAAAATAGGATACCAAAATAATTTGCGTGATAAAATATTTCATATGATTCGAATCATTTTTTCATCCATCTTTTTGATGTTTTCAATTGTTTTACATGCGCAAATAAACAATATTGCTATCTCTCAGAAATTAAGCATTCATACAGCTCCGAGCGATAATATAAATGATATAACTGCAATTCTTTCCAATCAAGCAGCAGGACTTACAATCGAAGGCTTGAATTATGGAATATTAGCCGAAAAGAAATTCATGATAAATGAACTCAATCAATTGGTTTTTTTTGCTTCAAAAAATTATGGCAAAAATGCGGCAACGATTATACAGGATTATAATGGTTTTCCAGAGAGTTATTGCATGCAAACGTCATTGGGTTACACAAAGTATGTATCAGATAATACATCACTAGGTGTGAGATTCAATTATTTGTTAAGGCACATAAAAGGAAATATAAATAGTAAGTCCATTGGAGGTGAGATTTCATTGAAACAAAAACTCGCGAAAGATTTGCAAACCGGTTTAATTATCATTAACCCACAAAGTTTTTTCAGTAAGAAAAATTTTAAGTTGACTGATAATGAGTGCTGTTATAAATGGGGACTGTTGTATGATGTATCAAAACAATTTTATGTGTTTTTAGATTTTATTAAACCAGAGGAGAAAAAACTCGGAATTGTAAGTGGGTGTACCTATAGTTTCAATAAAAAAGTAGAGGCTATGTATAGCTTTTCTGCAAATGAAATGAGCAATCGCCTCAGCTTCGGTTTCAATTTGAATAAAATGAAAATAAAACTGATGAGTAGTTTTCATCCTGAATTAGGAATGTCAACTTCAATCATGTTGCTATCTAATATGAGTAGTAAGCTTGTTGAAAGTCACTGATTAAGCCTAGTTAACGTTCACATTTAAAATAAATCCGTATTGAAAATGAAAAAAATAGTCGCATCATTTTGTCTGTCATTTGTTATTTATTTTTCAAATGCACAAAGCCTTACAGCAGCAGAAGAGGGGGTTGAAAATAATATCAATGCATCCGTTAATTCAGATGATATGCTATCTGAAAATTCAGCAACTCATCTAACTGATCAATTTGATTTTTTAAAAGACAAACCAATAGATTTGAATCAGATTGAAGGAGAGGATTTGGCCGATTTATTTCATTTGAACTCAACTCAAATACAAAGCTTCATTAATTACAGAAAAACTTTAGGATACTTTATTGATTTCCATGAGTTACAGTCATTGCCAAGCTGGGATGTGTCGGTATTGAGATCTATTCGTCCATACGTGTATGTTAGTGCTTCCAAAAACTTTTCAGATTTTATCAGATCCAACTTTAAAGACCCAAAAAGTTTATTACTGTTAAGATATGTTAGCTCATTCATACATAGTGATTCTTTAAATAATCACAGCCTAGCTTTTAGGTATAATTATGATTCCAAAAAAAATATTTCGTTGGGCATCAATGGAGAAAATGATTCAGGAGAAACATTTGGTTTTAAAAAAAATAAAATTGGTTTTGATTTTACTTCTGGTTATGTTTTTTACAAAGGGAAAGGGTTATTGAAATCTTTAATTATTGGTGATTATTTAATTAGTCTTGGGCAAGGCTTGATAAACTGGCAATCTGCGGGTTTCAATAAAGGCGTTTCTGTTGATTGTATTAAAAGACAAGGGCTGATATTAAAACCATATCATTCATTTGGTGAGTTTAATTTCCATAGAGGTGTGGCAGTTCAATTAGTTAAAAAAAACTTTAGCTTGATAACATTTGTTTCCTCCAAAAAACTGGATGCCTACATAAATTTTGATTCTGTTGCAAATCAACCTCTAACAATTAGTTCTTTTGATTATTCAGGATTGCACAATTCAATTTCATCAATTGAAAGAAAATTCAATAGTCATGAATTTTTGGTTGGAAGTTCATTACAATATCAAAAAAAGAGTCTAATACTGGGTTTCAATTTTGTTCATTACAATTACTCAATACCAATAAAACCCAAGTCAGTATTGCCTTATGCTATATTTTCATTCAATGGACAACGATTGACAAATTTCAGTTTCCATTATGCTAAGACCATTAATAATTTTCATTTTTTTGGAGAACTTGCTTCAGATTTTTATCATCTTGCAATCGTCAATGGAACAATCATTTCTATTTCTGAGAAATCTGAATTGAGTTTTTTACACAGGATGATGTCAAGATCTTTTCATTCCTTTTATTCTAATGCTTTTACAGCACAAACTAAACCTACAAATGAAACTGGATTTTACAGCGCAATAAATATGAAACTCAGCAGGCAAATTCAATTAAATGGGTTTATAGACTTTTATAAGTTTCCCTGGCTAACATTTAGTGTGAAGAGCCCTTCAGGTGGAATGGAAACTGGATTAACAGTTACATATTTGCCGACTAAGAAAACCAAATTGAATCTTTTTTGTGGGTTTAAGAAAGACCTGAATTTTCAATCTGAATCTGTTGTAACTATTGAAAATTCAGTATGGATGAAGAGATGCGTAAAAGTCGATGCTGAATTTTTTGTCAGCAAAACTGTTTCCTTAAAAACAAGAATTTCAATGTTGCAAGTGAAAAAAGAAGATAACGCAGATGAAACAGGTTGTTTTAGCTTTATCGATTTACACTACAAACCAATCATGAAGCCATACTCATCTACTTTTAGAATGTTTATTTTCGATACTGATGGGTACAACAGCAGAATATATGCTTATGAAAATGACATTATGTACGCTTATTCAATGAGTTCATTTTATGGAAGAGGTAAAGGGTTTTATTTAAATTCAAGCTACAAATTCAATAAAAAATTAAGATTGGAAGCCAAATGGTCTATGATGTTAAATGAAGAAAAACAAACAGGTACTCAATTTAATTGGAAAAAATCTCAATTAAAGCTTCAGATGTTGGCTTTTTTTTGATTTTTTCAATGTTTGTGCAACAAATTAACATGCTCTTGTGTCTATATTCCTTGGTAAGGAATTTTTTAAGCATTTTTTAAGATTTTTTTGCTGTAAACAAAATATCCTTATTTTTACAATTCATTAAACTAATAATAAACCGCACATGAGAAGATTTTTAACATTATTCGCAGTGTTGATGCTCAGTGGTATGCTGGCTTCTGCACAATCTCGGGTACTCTCCGGACAGGTGAGAGATATTCCTGGAGAGCCCGTAAAATTTGCAACAGTTACGGAAAAAGGAACAAAAAATGCCGTTCAAACAGATGCTAACGGTAATTTTTCTATTAAAGTTTCTGGACCATCATCGAAATTGGTAGTTAGTTCTGTTGGTTACGATGATCAGGAAATTACTCCTTCAGGTAACATTGTTATTGCTAATCTAGTTAGAAACACACAGGAGTTAACTGCTGTAGTTGTTACTGGACTTGGTCAGCAAAGACAAGCAAAAGAATTAGGTTATTCAACTGCTAAAGTTAAAGCGGCTGAATTGACTCAAGCAAAAGTTATCAACCTTCAAAATGGTTTGACTGGTAAAGTTTCTGGTTTGAATATTCAAACTGTAAACAACGGCGTTTTCGCTGACACTAGAATTACCTTAAGAGGTATCAGATCATTAACTGGTAACAACCAACCTATGTTGGTGTTAGATGGTGTGCCTATTTCACTTGGCTACATAAACTCTATCAACCCTAATGATATCGCTGACGTAACAATCCTTAAATCTGCTTCTTCAACTGCTATATATGGTCCTGATGGTGTTAACGGTGCAATCGTTATTACAACTAAGAGAGGATCAAAAGCTAAACCAACAGTTACGTTAAGCCATACTGTTCAAATGGAGAAAGTATCGTTCATGCCTTTGTTTCAAGACCAATTTGGTTCTGGATCTTCAGAAGATGATAATCACAATGGTGTTTATGATCCAATTGAAAACCAAGGATATGGTGATGCGTTCGATGGTTCTACAAGACAAATCGGTCGTGATGGACCTGGCGGTTTGAAATATTTCACAACTTACGAGGCTCGTCCTGACGAAAAAAGAAAATTCTGGAACACTGGTTATACTAACCAAACAGATTTCTCTATCGCAACTGGTGATTTCTATTTAAGTTTCCAAAATGTAGACATCAAAGGTGTTATGCCGAAAGATGTTAATAAAAGAGTTACTTTGAACATGAGTGCTAACAAAGAATTTAGCAACAAATTCAAAGCTTCTTACAGTGTAAGATATACTCAAGGTAACTATGATGTTAACGCAGGTAGTTCTTTCGGAAACGGAAGAGATTACAATCCATATTGGAATTTAATCAATACACCAATGCAAATTCCAGTAACAAATTTCAAAAACTGGAAAACTGATTATTTCTCTAGTCCTGATGGTTACTATAATGATTATTATTATAATCCTTATTGGACTGTAGACAACTTCAGAGACAAAGGTCGTTCTGATGATGTGTTAGGAAATGTGGAATTTAACTACAAGTTGAATTCTGCTATCAACATCACATACAGAGTAGGTGCAACTTACTCAAATTCTACTTACAAGCAAACTCAAGGAGCTTACAACTATAGTGCATTTGCAGTAGCAAGTGGTAAAGCAACAGCTCAGTCAAACATTCCTGCAGCTTTAGCTGATGGTTCTGGTTATTCAAGCAGATTGAACGCTGAGATTTTCGCAACTTATAGAAAGAAATTCGGAAAATTCAGCATTGATGGTTTGATTGGTCAGTCTTACAGAGAGAATAGCTCAAAAAGTTTAGCGATGAGTTCTAGTAACTTAGGTATTCCTCAAGTATTCAACATCAGTGTTCGTAAAGGCGAACCAGGTGTTGCTGAAGGAACTTCAAAAACTAAATTAGAAAGATACTTTGGTAAAGCTTCAGTTGGTTACAACAACTGGGCGTTCGCTGAATTTACTGGATCTAATGATATTGATAGCAGATTAGCTAATCCTTACAATTACAATTTTAGCGACATTAGCTTCTTCTATCCTGGTGTGAGTGCTTCAGCTGTCCTTAGCGAAGCAATTTCTCAAATCAAAAACAGCAAATACATTTCTTTCTTGAAAGTTAGAGGTGCTTTATCTAAAACAGGTAATGTTAACCTTGGTGCTTATAGCCTAGAAAATACTTATTCTCAAACAAACGGTTTCCCTTATGGTGATTTGTTAGGTTTCTCTTCAAACAATGTGTTGAGAAAAGCTAGTTACAAGCCTGAGTTCGTTAAAAACCAAGAAGTTGGTGTTGAAATTGGTTTGTTGAAAAACAAAGTAAATTTTGAAGCTACAGTTTACAAACAAAGAAATTCAAATCAGGTAATTACAGTTGCCTATTCTGCAGCCACTGGTTACCCAAGTGCTTTGTTGAACGCAGCTGATTTCACAAACAAAGGTTTGGAAATGGATTTGAAATTAACTCCATTAATTAAAATCGGAGCGGTTTCTGCTGATTTGAAATTGAACTATACTCACCAATCTAACAAAGTAGATAAAATTGTTGATGGTGTTAATGAGTTAGGTATAGGAAATGGTAACTATATCATCGTAGGTCAATCTGCTTATACTTTCAAATTAACTGATTATGTTCGTGATGCAGAAGGTCACGTAGTTGTTGATGCAACAACCGGATATCCTACAGTAAGTCCAACTGTTAAACAATTTGGACAAACATTACCTTCAGATATCTTTGGTGCAAACTTAAATGTTAACTACAAAAACTTTACGTTAAGTGTAGTAGCTGATTACAGAACAGGAAACCAAATCTACAATGGTCTAGGACCTAGTATGGATTTCTCTGGTATCTCTTATAGATCAGGTCAAAATGCTCGTCAACCATTTATCTTCCCTAATTCAGTAGTTCAAACGGCTCCTGGTGTTTATACTGCTAATACTTCAGTTTATACACAAAGTGGTGGTTACAACTTCTGGTCTCAATCAAGAAATACAACTGCAAATTCAAATTACTTATGTAGTGGTGCTTTCGCTAAATTGAGAGAGTTATCATTATCTTACAATATGCCTTCTTCATTATTTGCTAAGAAAGGTATCAAAGGAATGACTGTTGCTATTACAGGAAGAAACTTGTTTACTTGGTTACCAAAAACTAATCAATGGACTGATCCTGAATTCTCAAATACTACCGGCAATGCTCAAGGTGTTAACGGTTTAGGAAATACACCTCCAACAAGAATTTTTGGAGCGAACATAACATTACAATTTTAATTTTAATATTATCAACATTATGAAACAGAAAAAAATATTTCTTCTCTTCATCGCTTTCGCTCTGATATTCGGAATGTATAGCTGTAAGAAAGAAGGGTTTAACATCAATAAAGATCCGAACAATGCAACGGATAGCACTATTGCATACAATGTAATTCTACCTGCTGCTCAAAACAGTACTGCGAGTATTGTAGCAAGAAACTGGGGATGGTTACAAAACTATCTTGGATACTGGGCTCGTTCTGGTACTTATGCTCCAAATACTGAAGAAGAAACATACCAGTTAACTACAAATTTCGAGTCAGGTATATGGTCTGGTGTTTATGATAATCTTTATGACTATCAAACAATGCAATTATCTGCATCTAAAGCAGGAGCTACTTTCTTCTCTGGCGTTGCTAGAATCATGAAAGCTCATGACTTTGCAATGCTTGTAGATTTATATGGTAACATTCCATATTCTCAAGCATTAAAAGGTGCCGCAGTAACTACTCCACGTTATGATAATGGTGTAGATGTATCTAAAGATTTATTAAGACAAATTGATACTGCAATTGCTGATATCAAAGCTGCTGATGAATCATCTACTGGTCCAAATTCAACCATTGCTGCTAATGATATTATGTTCGGAGAGAAAAATTTCTCTGGAACTACTATCGCAGAAATGAAAACACGTTGGGCTCAATTTGGTAACACTTTAAAATTGAGAATTCTTACTAAATTCATGAATGGTGGTGTTGAATCTAACACAAATGGTACTATTGGAACTCCTGCATCTTATGCTATTCCAGAAGCGACTATTCAAGCTGAATTTGCAATTATTGCAGCTGAAGGAAGTGGATATCTTGATTTTGATGCTCAAGCACAACCAGGCTATCAGTCAGATAAAGGAAATCCTTTCTACAACACTTATGTAGCTGATAATGCAGGTTCTGCAACTGGTAATTCTGTTTATTACAAAGCAAATGTTTATGCAGTAGGTGATCAAGACGCAAATATTCCTGGATATTATACTTTTGATGGCGATACTAGAACTGCTGAATTCTATACAAAAGTTTCTAACAAATTTAGAGGTGTACAATACGGTTTGTTGCCAGTTACTTCAAATGGTGCAAGTACACTATCTGGAATTGGTTCTGGTGTTTACAGAGGCGTAGATCAACCACAATGGATTCTTACTGCTGCTGAGTCATATTTTTTACAGGCTGAGTGTGCAAACAGAGGTTTCATTTCTGGAGATGCAGCTGCTTTGATGAATCAAGGTATTTATGCTTCATACGAAAGCTTCGGTCTTACTGGTGCAGATGCTCAAGCTTACATTGATTTCAATGCAGGTTATCCTGATGTTGATTACGCTGCTGCTGAAGCTGTTGCTGATGGTGCTGTAGGTGGTTTGTTTACCATCATTTCTCAAAAATGGTTTGCTTTAAATGCTATCGCTCCTTACGAAGTTTGGAGTGATTACAGAAGAGTAGATATTTCTAGTTCAGTAAATCACTTTGCTTATGGTTCACCAGTAGGTTTTGATCCTGGTCCTCCAATTTCTGTTGCTCCTGCTAACGTTAGAACAGAATTGCCTGTAAGATTGTTATATCCTCAGAATGAGTATTTATATAATGCAGCTAATGTTGGTGCACAACCTTCTGCTGGTTCATATCCATTTACTCATATTTTCTGGGATCTTAATTAATTAAAAAGTTTAAAAATAATATCATGAAAAAAATATCATTAATTCTTCTAGCATTTACTGTAGTTTTAGCTACAGGATGTTTGAAAGACAAAGGATTTGATAACCAAGAATATGGTATCAAAGATCCATCAGGCTCATCTACTCCTGGTGTAGGTTTCAACCTTAAAGGTGGTGCTGGTTATATCAGAACAATTGGTTTGGATGTAAGTGGCAATGATCAAGCGATCACTCCAGATAATGTAACTATAGGTTATTATGCATCAACTAAAGCTCCAAAAGATATCCATGTATCTATTGCACTTGATCCATCAATCATCGATGATTACAATGCAACAAATGGTACTACAGTTCAAGCGTTAGATCCTTCTGTTTATACAATAGCATCTCAGGATTTAGTAATTGCTGCTGGAAATCAAAATACAGCTATTAACATGATTGTTAATTCTACACTGTCTCTTGATCCAAGTGTTTCTTATGCAATTGCTTTCAGAATTGTAAGTGCTGATAATGGCATACAGATCGCTTCAAACATGGACAAACATTTGTTGATTTTCAATATCAAAAACCAATATGATGGTCGTTACGAATTGACTTTCACTAACACTCACCCAGTTTACAATCCAACTGGTCTTGGTGCTACAGTAGAAGTTGAAATGTGGACTTCAGGTCCTAATTCAGTAAAAGTTTACTGGCCTGATAATGCTGGTTTTTACAACCCAGCTATCATCAATGGCGGTTTAAATGCTTTTGGTTCTCAAGAACCAGAATACACAATTGATGCTGCTACAAATACTGTAACTGTTCAAAATTCTTTTGCTGGTGCAGTAACATTCTATACAATGTTCCCTGGTTATAATTCAACTTATGATCCAGCAACTAGAGTTATCGATACAAAATGGGGTTATAGCAACTTCACAAGAACTTGGACTCAAAATTTCAGATATTTAGGCCCTCGCTAATTAATAATTATTTTTTTTAAAAGGGTTACATTTTGTAACCCTTTTTTTAGTTTT
>CANGEZ010000062.1 GCA_947452875.1 Chitinophagaceae bacterium | reverse complement strand
TGATGCTGCAAGTTCACTTACTGCTACTTGTAACTATATGGGAACATTAGTGGCAAACAATATTCCTGCGAAAATTTACGGAACCAATGTGACTTATAGTCCATGGTTATCCAACAGTACAGATGCTGACGCAGCTATTGGTTTTCAGCCAGTTTCAGGAGCTTGTAATGGCACTCCTGTAGTAGCAACACTTACTGCTAAAACTGATGCATCATGTTATGGTGGCAATAATGGTTCAATTGATATTAGTGTATCAGGTGGAGCTACTCCTTACACCTACTTATGGAGCAATGCGGCTACTACTGAAGATCTTAGTGGTCTGTCAGCTGGCACTTATAATGTAACAGTTACTGATGCGAATGGTTCTACAGCAACAGCAAGTGCAATTATTGGCCAACCTTCACAACCTGCAATGCCAACATTAGCATGTTATGAAACAGCAAGTTTCAGTACATCATCATGCTCATGGGTAATAACAGGTTCACAACCTACAATGCCAACACTAGCTTGTTATGAAACAGCTACGTTCAATACAGCAACATGTGCTTGGGTAGTAACAGGTTCACAACCTACAATGCCAACATTAGCTTGTTACCAAACAGCAACATTCAACACAACAACTTGTGTTTGGGATGTTACAGGAACACAGCCTACAATGCCAACATTAGCTTGTTATCAAACTGCAACTTTCAACACAACAACTTGTGTTTGGGATGTTACAGGTTCACAACCTACAATGCCAACATTAGCTTGTTATCAAACTGCAACATTCAACACAACAACTTGTGTTTGGGATGTTACAGGTTCACAGCCTACAATGCCAACTCTTGCTTGTTATGAAACTGCATCATTTAACACAACAACATGTGCATGGGTAGTAACAGGTTCAAAGCCTACAATGCCAACATTAGCTTGTTATGAAACTGCATCATTTAATACAACAACATGTGCTTGGGTAGTTACAGGTTCACAACCTACAATGCCAACATTAGCTTGTTATCAAACAGCTACATTCAACACAACAACTTGTGTTTGGGATGTTACAGGAACTCAGCCTACAATGCCAACATTAGCTTGTTATCAAACAGCTACGTTCAATACAACAACTTGTGCTTGGGTAGTAACAGGTTCACAGCCTACAATGCCAACGCTTGCTTGTTATCAAACTGCAAGTTTCAATACAACTACATGTGCTTGGGTAGTAACTGGTACTGCACCTGCAGCGATAGTAACTACAACTTCATCTTGTAATACATACACATGGTCTGCTAACGGTTATTCTTATACGCAAAGCGGAACCTATAGTTACAATGCAAATTGTCAGGATTATGTTTTGAATTTGACCATCAGACGTTCTTCTTCAAGTTCAACCCCTGTATTTGTTTGTCCTTTGCAGCTTCCTTATTTATGGAATGGCGGCAGCTACAGTACAAGTGGAACTTATAGTTACACAACAACAAATGCAGCAAATTGTGATTCAGTTGCAACCTTAGTATTAACAGTAGGGGCATCAATTCCAACAGCAGTGAGCTCAGTAACACAACCAACTTGTTCGGTGGCTACTGGTACAATTGTTGTAACATCTCCAATCGGTTCTGGCTTACAATACAGTATCGGCGGTGCATATCAGTCATCAACTACATTCAGTGGTTTGGCTGTGGGTACTTATTCTTTAACTGTTAAGAATGGTTCTGGATGCTTCTCTACTCCAGCATCTGTTACTGTAAATCCAAGACCTACAGTTCCAGGTTTAACTACTGTTGAAGGTCAGGTGAATGTGTGTAATGTAATTGGAACCAACAATGCACTAAATTATACTGCCAGTGCTGCTGGGGCTACTAGTTACACATGGACCTTGCCTCCAAATACGGTTTTGGTATCTGGTCAGGGAACTGCAACTATTAGTGTTAAATTTTTATCTGGATTCTTAACACAAGCAAACAAGCAATTACGCGTAGTAGCTAGTTCAATATGTGGATCAAACGCAGTTAAAATATTTTATGTAGCAGCACAATTGCCGGTAACACCTTTACCAATCACAGCATCAACAACAAATGTGTGCCCAAGCATTGGAACTTCAGTGCCAGTTACATATAAGATTGCAAAAGTGACGGGAGCTGCAGGTTACATATGGAACTCGCCTTCGAGTGCGATTACAATTTCTCACCCCAATGGTTTAGGAGAAAATGATACGCTTATTTCAGTAACTTTCGCGTCAAATTTCACGACAAGTACTATAACTGTTCAATCTACAAATGACTGTGGAACGAGTGGTTCAAGAAGTGTTCAAGTAGTGAGAAGCAACCCATCTACACCAGGCTTGATAAGTGGGCCAACAAACTCTTGTGCTTACATTGGTACAACAGGAGTTGATGTTACTTATAGCGTGACTGCATCTGTAAATGTGGATACTTACATATGGACATTACCTGTGGGAGTTACAAATTTTGTTGGTCAGGGAACAAATACAATCAGTTTCAGATACCCTGCTGGTTTTACAGGCGGATCAATATCTGTAACGGCATCAAATGGTTGCGGTACAAGTAGTGCGAGATCTTTGACTATTTCTAGATTAGTACCAGCAACACCAGGAAATATAGATGTTACCAATCCATCACTTTGCCCAAATAGAGCTTATACCTATTCCATTGCATCAATGCCAGGTAACGCTGTTTCTGTAGAGTGGTTAGTTCCTGCAGGAGCTACAATTACAAGCGGTCAAGGCACAACAAGTATTACTGTGTCTTATTCTTCTTCGGTAATTGATGGTTATGTTAAAGCAAGAGGTATCAATAATTGCGGAACAAGCAGTTATAAATCTTCATTAGTGAGATTACCATCATGTCCAGCTGGTCCAGTCGCTTCAACAACTAAAGCACTAGGTTTATTAGTTAATGAAACAATGGATGTGAAAGTTTTCCCTAACCCAACAACAAGCAACTTCAATTTGCAAGTGATCACTGCAAACCAGCAGCAAGTTGCCGTAAATGTTTTAGATGTTCAGGGAAGAGTAATTAAATCCTTTAAAGTTGCTCCATACCAAACAATAAACCTTGGTGCTGAATTGAAAGCGGGTTCTTACTTGCTTGAAGTTAAACAAGGGAATAGTTTGAAGACAACAAGAGTGGTGAAGTATTAAAATAATTTGATTATTCAATTATAAATCATTCAACCGATACAAAGAGGCCATCTCATTTTTGAGATGGCCTCTTTTTTATAAAAATCATTTAATGAAGAAATTTAGCAGTAACCAAATTATTAAAAAATCCGCTGCATTTTTTAACAGGAGTAAAAATCAATTCAAAGTTGTGATGAAAAAATTATAAAGGGAATCAAAATATTTTTTTGTGGGGAAGTAAAAATTATCGGGCTTAATATATTTCAATAGTTTCTTAGCTTCAGTTTTTCTACCCATATTTACAAGTGCTAAACCTTGGTACAAATACAGTTGACCATAGTAGCCTTTCCAAATAAATTCGTTGTGTTTTTTAAAATCAGTTAAAGCGATTGAACTTAGTTTTAGCAACTCATCGTAAGCTTTGATTTGCCAGAAACCATCACAGACAAAATAATGAAAGCCCGGAAATTCTTTGAAAAGTCCAGTTTCATTTCTGGGCATTTTTGATTCTATTTTGAATATATCTTGCGTGATTTTTTTTACTTCAGGTTTATTAAAATGATTGTTGGCAATGAGCAGAACCTGGTAATATCTTCCTAAAACAAAAGGATGTAGTTTTTTGCTTTTATCAAAAAGTTGGGAAACCATTTCCCATTTTTTTCTCATCTCTTTGATGTCGTTGTTAAAAACCTCACTTAGGAATAAAACGCAATTGGCAAACATTTTTCCTTCGTATGACTTCTCGTGTAAAAGATATTTTTCATATCCTTTGTATTGAATGGTATTGAGTAATTCATAATCAGGAAATAAATCGAAATAGAATCTTCTGCCGTTTTCATTTTTTGCCAGTGGTTCTATTACTTCTTCTAAAAGGTGAATATCATTTTTAAGTTGCAGGGCAATGGTTCTGCAAGCGACATGAAACGTTTTATCGTCTTTGTTTATTTTTTCAAAGTGAAGGGGTTCGAAAAAATTAATGATGAAATTGGCAAGACTTGAATTTTTGGATTTTTTATTGAAATGTGCTGCATATTGTTTTAATATTTTAATCGTATCGTAAGAGGGAGAGAATGCACTTTTAGTAAAACCAAAAAAACGCTTTAAAGTGGTGGCTGAAATATACTCTCCTGTGACCTTAAAAACATGAAATGATAACTTAGTGCAGTCAACTGCATTGTGAATGGCAATTTCTCCTTGAGATTTAATTGTATTTATGATGCTACTGATTTCTTCTTTTGAAATGGGGTTTGGTTTTCTAGCCATGAAACAAATATAAATGCTAAAAATATTATGTGTTATTTATTTTAATGGCCATTAATGGAAATTAATGAGAACGATATAGTGTATACATTTAGAGTCATATAAATGGTTATAAAGCTAATTGGCTGATTCTGGAAAAGAGTCAGCCTTTTTTTATTGATTTTTCAACATAAACCAATAATTATTTTGACATCAATATTTTATTTGAACAAAATATTTACTGAAAATCAATCAGTTGCAAATGGACTCTAAAAAATACTTGCCAAAAATTTGCTGAAAACAAATCAATCACCCTACCTTCGCCATCCAAAATTTAAAATCGCTGCAGGGATAGCTGCGGCCTCATCTAAAAAACAAAAAAATGAGCAAATTACATTTCACCACTAAACATGCGAACGAGGCTACCGTTAAACGCAACTGGTACGTTGTAGACGGTACTAATCAAACCGTTGGTCGTATGTGCGCAAAAATTGCGACTGTTCTCCGTGGTAAGAACAAAGCCTATTACACGCCTCACGTTGATTGTGGCGATTTCGTTGTTGTGATCAACTGCGAAAAAGTAAAATTCACCGGCAATAAAATGCAGGATAAAGAGTACTTGACTTTCAGTGGCTACCCAGGTGGTCAAAAAGGTGAAGCGGCTCAAGATTTATTAAAGCGTCGTCCAGAAGTAGTTATCGAAAGAGCTATTAAAGGTATGTTGCCTAAAAACCGTTTAGGTCGTAAGATGTACAAAAAATTATTTGTTTATGCAGGTGCTGAACATCCTCATGGTGCTCAAAAACCAGCCGAACTAACATTCCCAATCATTAAATAATTAACCTGGTATCGGGTTACTGATACTCAATATAAATAAATGGAAAAGCAAAAAAACGCAGTCGGCCGTAGAAAAGAAGCTGTTACCCGTGTTTTCCTTTCAAAAGGTGACGGAAAAATTACAGTTAACGGAAAAGACTATAAAACTTATTTCCCTCTTGTGTATTTACAAAATCAAGTTGAAGCTCCTTTGAAATTGAGCGAACTTACCGGTAAATACGATATCCTTATCAATGCTGCCGGTGGTGGTGTAAAAGGACAAGCAGAAGCAGCAAAATTGGGCATTTCAAGAGCATTGATTGATATCAACCCTGAATTGCGCCCTGTGTTAAAAGCAGCTGGTTTATTAAAACGTGACCCTCGTTCTGTTGAACGTAAAAAACCAGGTCGCAAGAAAGCAAGAAGAAGCTTCCAGTTCAGCAAGCGTTAATATTATTTCGTTTTGTGTTTGGTGTTTGGTGTTGTTTTTACATCAAACGCCAAACGCCAAACTCCAAACAACTTTAAAAAAATTATAAATGGAAAATACATCATTACAACAGCAACTTTTGGAAGCAGGTGTTCACTTCGGTCACTTGAAGAAAAAGTGGAATCCAAAAATGCTTCCTTACATTTTCGCAGAGAAAAAAGGTATTCATATCATCGACTTGAACAAAACAGTTGAAGGTATGCAAGAAGCTGCAGCAGCAATGAAAGCTATCGCTCGCAGTGGTAAAAAAATCATGTTTGTTGCTACTAAAAAACAAGCTAAAGAAATCGTTTCAGAATGCGCTAAGCGTGTGAATATGCCTTATGTAACTGAACGTTGGTTAGGTGGTATGTTGACCAATTTCAATACTGTTCGTAAGAGCGTAAAGAAAATGCAAAGCATCGAAAAATTATTAGCTGATGGAAGTGCAGAAAATCTGACTAAAAAAGAAAGACTGACTTTAACCAGAGATAAAGAAAAAATGGAAAAAGTTTTAGGTGGTATCGCGCAAATCAGTCGTGTACCAGCTGCTTTATTCCTTGTAGATATCGGTCACGAGCACATCGCTTTGGCTGAAGCAAAACGTTTGAACATCGGAACTTTCGGTATGGTGGATACCAATTGCGATCCTAATAAAATAGATTTCGCTATTCCTTCTAACGACGATGCTACTAAATCTATCGCTATCGTAGTAAACTATATCACTGCTGCTATTGCAGAAGGTTTACAAGAGCGTCAGGCTAACAAAGACGAAGATGAAAATGCATCAGATGTTGAAGAAAGCGCAGAAGCAAAAGCAGCTCGTTTCGAACAGAAATTAGATGCTGGTGATGACAGAAAGCGTGGTAAAGGTGGACCAGGTGCCCCTGCAAAACGCAGAACAACTGGTGGTCCAGGTGCAGGTGCAAGAAGACCAGCAGGTAAATAGTCTTTTTAAAATTATTTAATTAAAAATTAAAAAATTCAAACTTCTCAATGAAGTTTAAAGGAGGTAATCATGAGTACTATCACAGCAGCAGATATAAATAAATTACGTCAAACTACAGGCGCCGGAATGATGGATTGCCGTAAAGCATTGACAGAAAGTAATGGTGATTTTGAAGCAGCCATCGATTGGTTGCGTAAACAAGGCCAGAAAGTTGCTGCAAAACGCAGCGACCGTGAAGCTAAAGAAGGTGTAATATTAGCAAAAACAACTGCTGATCATAAAGCCGGTATCGTATTATGTATCAGTTGCGAAACTGACTTCGTAAGTAAGAATGCTGATTTCGTTGCATTTGCTCAAAGTATTGCAGATGCAGCTATCGCACACAATGTAAAATCTTCAGAAGAATTAAGCAATGTTGAAATCAACGGCGCTAAAGTTTCTGATATGATCAATGATAAATTAGCCGCTATTGGCGAAAAAATCGAGGTGTCTAAATTCGAAAGAGTTGAAGCTCCTTATGTAGCTAGCTATATCCATGGTGCAAACCGTATGGGTGTATTAGTAGGCATGACTGTAGAATCTGCAGAAGCTGGAAAAGATGTTGCGATGCAAATTGCAGCGATGAATCCATTGGCTGTTGATGAATCTTCAATTCCTGCAGATGTTATCGCAAGAGAAAAAGATATCGCCATTGAAATGGTGAAAGCAGAAGGCAAACCAGCTGAAATGGCAGAAAAAATTGCTATGGGCAAATTGAACAAATTCTTTAAAGACAATACTTTGATGGCTCAGGCTTTCGTAAAAGATGGTAACCAGTCGGTAGCTCAGTATTTAACCAGTATTGATGCTAATATGAAAGTTACAGAATTTAAGAGAGTAGCTTTAGGATAAATTATTTTTTATAAACCCGGTTTTACCGGGTTTTTTTTTGCATCTTGCTTTACCAAAACAACAAACACTTTTATCATGTTACCTAAGTTCAAGAGAATCTTACTCAAGCTTTCGGGCGAGTCATTAATGGGAGAAAAAAATTTCGGATTAGACTCTAAAGTCATTTCCCAATATGCAAAAGACATCAAGCAAATCACAGAAATGGGTGTGCAAGTAGCATTAGTTATCGGCGGAGGTAATATTTACAGAGGCATGAACGAAGCCGAATCAGGAATCGAAAGAGCGCAAGGTGATTATATGGGAATGTTGGCAACGGTAATCAACGGTATGGCAGTACAAAGCGGATTGGAAAAAGAAGGTGTTTATACTCGTTTACAAAGTGCCATCAAAATGGAACAAATCGCAGAACCTTATATCAGAAGAAGAGCGATTCGCCATTTGGAAAAAGGTCGTGTGGTCATCTTCGGTGCCGGTACAGGAAATCCTTATTTTACAACGGATACAGCCGGTTCGCTTAGAGCTATTGAAATTGAAGCGGATGTAATTTTGAAAGGTACACGTGTTGATGGCATTTATACAGCAGATCCTGAAAAAGATCCTACTGCAACTAAATACGATAAAATTTCTTTTTCAGATTGTATTTCCAACAAATTGAATGTTATGGACATGACGGCATTCACATTATGCATGGAAAACAATCTGCCTATCATCGTTTTCAACATGAACATTCCCGGTAACCTCATGAGTGTGGTAACTGGCGAAAAAGTAGGAACGCTGGTTAGCTAATATTATTCAACATTTTTGATCATCTGCAATAAACATTCTAATGAAGTTTACGCTCATCAGACTGGCAAAGTCTATTTTTATAAAGCTTCACTTGCATTATATTTTCGGTCCTTTAGAAGGATTTTTTCTTCAATTGTCTCAACTGAGCAAAATGTCGAGATGGGCCAACAAGCATAAAAACATTCCTGGAAATGATTTCTTTTCTAAATGGGATTATCAGAAAAGATTTACACTTTATGATAGCATCATCAAAACTGAAAATTTAGATCAGGAAATCAATTATCTGGAATTTGGCGTAGCACAGGGAACTTCATTTCAATGGTGGATGACGAAAAATACAAATCCCTCTTCAAGATTTCATGGCTTTGATACGTTTACCGGATTGCCGGAAGATTTTGGACCTTATAAAAAAGGTTATTTCAATTCAGGAAGCATTCCGCATATCATAGATGACAGAGGTAAATTTTATCAGGGATTGTTTCAACAAACTTTACCCGGATTTTTAAAAGCATTTGACAACTCAAGAAGGAACGTCATCATGATGGATGCCGACCTTTATACGGCAACGTTATATACACTTACATCATTGGCTCCTTATCTCAAAAAAGGAGATATTATTTTATTCGACGAATTCAGTGTGCCTACACATGAATTTATGGCTTATCAGGATTTTATCAATTCTTATTATCTAGAACTCGAACCTATTGGTGTGATTAACAATTATTATTTTATTGCGTTTAAGGTGAAGTAGGACGCCCCCTCAATCCCCCGAAGGGGGAAGTTGAAATTTCGGACATGGAAATATCATTTTCTCATGAATTAGAAAACCTCACCATCAACCCCAAGCCCCCTTTAATCCCCCAAAGGGGGAGGCCTCTGAAAGAGAGGGGAGCAATGAAAATTTACAACTTTGTGAAACTTTGTGCCTTCGTGCCTTTGTGGCGAAAAAAATAAATAATAAGAAAGTAAAAATAAGAAATAAGGAGGTGGCAATTAACTTCTTGAAACTAACTTTTTGATATTAAATACATCTCC
>CANGEZ010000061.1 GCA_947452875.1 Chitinophagaceae bacterium | reverse complement strand
GATTTGGTTTTGATAGATTTAAACAAAAGCTGGACAGTAAATCCGGCGAATATTTTGTACAAGTGCAAATGGTCTCCTTTTGAAAATCAAAAATTTCAAAGCACTATAGTCAAAACAATGATAAACGGAGATGTAGTATATGATAATGGTATATTTAATGAACACAATAAAGGAATGCGACTGCAGTTTTCAAAATTCAGATAAAAAAATATGAACTTTAATTTACTTATTGACAATCTTACGAATCCGGCTTTACTTTTTTTTGTGCTGGGCATTATTTCTGTTTATTTAAAAAGCGATTTGGAAATACCGCCCAATTCTTCAAAGTTCATTTCCCTGTATTTACTATTTGCGATAGGATTTAAAGGTGGACAGGAATTGTCGCACGAAGCATTTACAAGCGAACTCGCCTGGTCAATGCTTTTTGGTATTGGCATCTCCTTAATCATACCGCTATATTCATTTTTTATTTTAAAAAAGAAATTGAATGTGTTTGATGCGGGTGCCATTGCAGCGGCGTATGGATCTGTAAGTGCGGTAACTTTTGTAACTGCGGTTTCTTACCTTGAATCTCAACAATTGAATTTGCACGGTCATATGGTCGCCATCATGGCGCTGATGGAATCGCCTGCAATCATTGTTGGTCTTTTATTGATTTCTATTTTTAATAAAGAAGATTCTGAAACTATCAATAAAGGTGCTGTGATCAAACATTCTATTACCAATGGAAGCGTGTTGCTTATTCTAGGAAGCTTGATTATAGGTTGGATAGCCAACGCCAAGCAAGCAGAAGGCATCAAGCCATTCACAAACGATTTGTTTAAAGGGTTTCTTGCGATTTTTCTTTTAGACATGGGAATCACAAGTGGAAGAAAGTTAAAGGCATTTTTTGCTTTAGGCTGGTTCCCTGTGGTATTCTCAATTTTTATTCCATTATTTAACGGATGCGTCGTAGCTATTCTCAGTCGTTTTGTAACATATGACATCAGCAACAGATTCATGTTTGCTATCTTAGCTGCCAGTGCCTCATATATTGCTGTGCCAGCTGCGATGAAAGTTTCAGTTCCCAAAGCCAATCCAGGACTCTTTTTACCAATGGCTCTTGCGGTCACATTTCCAATAAACATTACAATTGGAATGCCTCTTTATTTTCTTGTGGTTCAACATACTTAATTGAGAGCTATATTTTAAACAGTCTTTCAAATACTTATTAAATTGTTTTCTGAAATAAACTTCGTCTTTTTCAATCAATTTATTTGTAATGACTAATTCTTAAATCATTGAGAAGAATATCATTGCATGACAGTTAATATTAAGCCTCAAAAATATTTTTTACATGCTGTCACATTTTCTCCTTTATTTACACATACAAACTGATTGGCTAATCATACTCGCTGCATGAAGGATAAAAAGGAATTATTTATGTCGTTATACGAACCTGTTCATGACTCATTTGAACGGTTTTGTAAAGCAAGAGCGTATGGCCATATGCCTTTCCGAGATTTGATGCAGGAAACTTTATTGGTAGCGTATTCGAAATTCGAACAGGTAAAAGAACAAGACAAAATATTATACTTTTTGTTTGGAATTGCCACTCGTTTGTTAGCCAATCAACGGAGAAAAATTTCGCCAGTATATCAAGATGAAATTCCTGAGTCGAGTCATTTCCTCAATCCGGAAGCAGAGCGTAAATCAGAAGTTGATCATCTCTATAAAGCGCTCTCTTTACTTCCTGCAGAACAGCGTGATGCTCTGATTTATTTTGAAATTGTAGGATTCTCTGTAAAAGAGATTTCAGTTTTTCAGAAAAAATCTGAAGTAGCCATTAGGCAACAATTGTCGAGAGGAAGGCAAAAACTTCTTGAATTGCTGCAAGAAAAAAACGAACCTAAAAACAATATGCCATGACAGAGCAATCATTACAAAAATTGTTTGCTGATGTAAAGAGTACCCCTGCAGAAACCAATGTTGCAGATGTTTCTCAATGGATAGATGCAGCTACTGTGCCTGTTAAAACAACTGTTATTCAAAAATTACTTCAAAAAAAATTAATCATCATGACTTCTATAATTACAGCTACTATAATAGGCGCCATTATTTTCTTTTCAAATGAAAGTGCCGGTAAGAAAGAAATAAAAGTTACACCCGTAATAGAAATAAACACTCCGCCTAACATTTCAACAACAAATCCAATTATACAAAACAACAAATCTGAAAATCTTTTGCCAATCACTCAGCCTGCAATCATTGACACTCCAGTTGCTGCAAAATTAATTTCTGTACAAAAAGAAGAACTTCAAATTGTAAACGAAACTCCAAAAATTATCAACAGCGATACAAATGAGTTGCCTCAAAAAAATGAGGATTACACTAGCTCAGGAGTATGGGAATCTACAAATGACAGTTTACATGTAGACACTATTTTCAACGGAGTAAAAGCTTTGGTCTTTAAAGGTCGTGTTAATGAAAAAATTGCTGTAAACGGAAGCAATAGAAAAAATGTTACCATGAATTTTAATTATAAATACAAAGTGAAAGGGATTTATTCCAGAAAGAATAGGGATTGTGAAGTCAGTTATGAAAAAAAGGATTCTGTTTTAACTATTGAAATTGACAGAAAAAATCTGGTTAACATTGGTGTTAGTTATTCAAAAGAGAACTCTAGTCTTTCTTTTGAAGTACCCGAAAATATTGCGGTTCAAATTAAAACCAGTTTTGGTAATATAGATGTCAGCGGATTAAAAAATAATGATTTCGATTTCCAAACATCTTATGGGGATATTAATGCATCGGCTCTTTCTGGTAGCATCAATTTGAATAGTAGCTATGGAGATATTGATTTCAATGATTTGAATGGTAAAATTGACATTAAGACCGGCTATGGAGATATCATCGGAAAAAACATTACTGTTTCAGAATACATGAATATCAAATCGGGTTATGGCGATATCGATTGTCAGATCATGAATCCCATTACTGATTGTGAGCTGGATTTAAAAACCGGTTATGGAAAAGTAAAAATCAAAAGAACAGATTTGAAATTGGAGGCGGGTACTAAATTGATTTTTGGTGTTGGAAAAATTAAGCTCACGGCAAAATCGGGTTATGGAGATGTGATTATTAGGTAATGAAAATCCAGTAATTAAAAACAATAAAACAATTGGCGCAAAAAATATTTTTATGAAAAAATCTATTCTATTCTTTGTTTTATCTTTTGTAGCACTTAATTCTGTTTCTGCTCAAAAAAATTTACCTATCATCAAAGCAAGTTCTAATCTGGTTGATATTAAAGACGGGAAGAAATTCCAAAAAAGTTTTTGGACAATTGTTCCAGAAGCAAAGCCCGATGTTTTTACAACTTCAAGTAAAGAAGTGATTTTTTATACGGATATGGATTCCATAAAAATTAAAGTGAAGCAGGATGAAAATTGGAAATACGATTTCATTGTTTTATTGAATGGAAAAGATTCAGCATTCACTCAAGTACAATTCAAGCAGTCTTATTTGTCAATTTTAAAAACAGCAAAAAATTATAATAATTCAACCAGCAGTAGTATTCCCAAATTTGAATACCAGTCCATGGACGACCCAAGTCTAGTTAAAATCAGACAGGAATTAAAATTAGATTCAATTGCAGGTACTGGGAATGAGGTTTCAAAAATCATCAACTTGTTGCATTGGATTCATTATTTAATTCCCCATGATGGAATGCATGGTAATCCTGAAGTTAGAAATGCATTGAACATGATTTCGGAATGTAAAAAAGAGGGAAAGGGTTTGAATTGTCGCGGACTTGCAACGGTATTGAATGAATGTTATTTGTCAATGGGAATAAAATCACGGTTTGTTACTTGTTTACCAAAGGATACAACCGATCCGGATTGCCATGTAATCAATATGGTATATAGCAATGATTTAAATAAATGGATTTGGATTGACCCAACTATGGATGCATATGTGATGAATGAAAAAGGCGAATTATTGGGTATACAAGAGGTGCGCGAAAGATTGATTAATGGCAAGCCACTTATACTTAATCCTGATGCCAATTGGAACAGACAGCAAACACAAACCAAACAGTATTATTTGGAAAATTACATGGCCAAGAATTTGTACCGATTAGAATGTCCATTGATGAGCGAGTATGATACAGAAACCAGGAAGGATGGTAAAGTAGTTAAATATGTAAAACTCTTATCAACAGATGATCAAGATAATAATATTGAAGGTTCAAAATCAAAGCGTAATAAATTAGTTGTTTATAAAACAAATGATTCATCATTCTTTTGGCAAAGGCCTTAAGACTAATGTTATAATCTCGTATCTCATTTAATCTAGCTTATGAAAAAAAATACTGGTAAGGGTTTTAATGTTTTGTATCAGGAAACAGTTTCAATATTATTTATTTTTTAAATCGGATTCTTCTTTTTCTATCACAAACTCCTATTCAGCATATCAACACTTATTGCTAGTCGGTATTCTTTTTAAAAGTCAGTTAAAGAAGTGAGTAAAAACCTATATCTTAATATAAATTTTGGACGAAGATGCCTTATAAGAATCAAGCTTAAACTATTATCAGTACTTATCTCAGCTCACATAAATTCTAAAAGAATGAAAAAGTATATAGCAACAATACTCCTGACCATCATTATGAATTTTGCATTTGGACAGGCAGAAAAATTAATAAATAAATCTGTTGCCGATAGTTTTGAGATGAACTATAACACAAATAATTTCGACGCCATATTTTTAAGTTTCTCAACGGAAATGCAAAACGCATTACCACTAGACAAAACGAAAGATTTTCTTACAGACCTGAAATCACAGGCAGGAAAAATCACAAAAAGACAATTTGTAAAATACGAACAGTCTTACGCTTCATACAAGACAAATTTTGAAAGAGCATTATTTGCAGTTAATATTTCGGTAGATAAGAATTCAAAAATCAACGGGCTATTTGTAAATCCTTTCAAAGAAAGTAATCTGCCAAAATTAGTTCGCAACACATCAAAACTCATGTTGCCATTTAAAGATGAATGGACTGTTATATGGGGTGGTGATACAAAAGAAATGAATTATCACGTTGAAAGCGAAGCTCAAAAAAACGCCTTTGATTTTGTGATAAAAAACGACAAAGGAAATTCTTACAAGACTGACGGAAAAACGAATGAAGATTATTATGCTTTTGGAAAAGAGCTCATTGCACCTTGTGACGGAGAAGTTGTTTTGGTAGTCGAAGGCGTTAAAGACAATATACCAGGAATTTCAAATCCAGTTTATGTTCCAGGCAATACCGTTATCATAAAGACAGAAAACAACGAGTACTTATTTTTTGCTCACTTCAAACAACATTCAATTGCTGTTAAGCAAGGACAAAAAATAAAACAAGGCCAACTGCTTGGTCTTTGTGGAAATACAGGAAATTCATCAGAGCCTCATTTACATTTCCACGTTCAAAATGTAGAAGATATGAATTCAGCAACGGGCGTAAAATGTTACTTTGACAAAATACAAGTAAACGGAGATACTAAAACAGATTATTCACCAATTCAAAAGGAGAAAATAAGGAACTAGAACAATTATTCACAGCCAACAGTCTAAGGCAATACAACTTTATATTTAGAGTTTTTCTTTTCCTGAAACACCTAAAAAATAACTTTTCACATTTTCTATTTTCAAGCTATTTATTTTGTAACTAAAAGTATTTTCTTTAAAATTTCCAATTATCAGTCGGGCATTTTCCAGTTCTTGTAAATGCTGCCATATAGTGGCTCTAGACAAAGGGATAATTTCTAGGAAGTCTTCAGCAATACATTCATTTACAAATAGCAAGTGTTCGATGATGATAACTCTAGCGGGGTGTCCGAATGCTTTGCAAAGGGTAGCGATGGTGTTTTGTTTTTCGGGGAAGAATTCTTTTTTTGAGGCGCCCATTTTATACGGATTTGTTTTTAGTGATATTGCAATATTGCAATATCGCAATATTACGTCCACAGCACCTTCACCACCAAAAAAAATAACTGAAGTTTATTCAGTCTGAATGTAAATTTCTTCACTACTAAGCCCAAATTAAATTTTTAGCTGTTTTTTTAGAATAAATTGATTTTAAAGAGGTTATCGTTTTTGCAATATTGCAATATCGCAATATTACGTCCCTCGAACATTCACAGCCAAAAAAAATGACTAAAGTTTATTCAGTCACACTTTATATTTCTTCAATTTCAATTACCTCTTACAGCTTCCCCTGCAACCCAGACCACCCACCCCCATTATGCACCTCTTCATATCCCGCATTTAATAAAATGGATTTCGCAGTTGCACTTCTCATGCCCGATGCACAACAAGTGATGATAGGCTTTTTCTTCTCTTTAAGTTTCGCAAGATTGTTACGCAGTTGATCAACTGGAATATTGATTGAACCTTTGATGTGGCCTCCGGCATATTCTCCTGTGCTTCTCACATCAAGAATAATGGCACCGTTTTTTACAAGTTGACTGTAGTCTGTCGCCGGACCTAATCCGAATAATTGTTTGATGGATTGTAACATAATTTATTTTTTAAAAATATTGAAAATTAAATAACCTAATAATGAGCCGTATAAAGTTGAATTGATGGGATTGGAAGTGATCATACATTTACCACTAGAGCATCCAACAAATTTCCAGTAAGTGAATCCAAGTATCGATCCGATGATGATGCCCATCACAGATAGTTTGTGCTTATTAAGAAACGACTGAAGGTTCATGATGATTTATTTCTTTGTTGTTGAAAATTTCTTTTCCATTGTAATTCACTTCCCAAGTAACTGGTAATGCTTTTCTGAGCATATGACTTACGCCACAATATTTTTCTTGTGAAGTGGTAACAGCATCTAATGCCGCATCTTTATTTTCTTCATCTCCCAGAAAATAATATTTTACATGAATGCTTACATATTCTATAGGAGCCGTTTTACTGAGTTCGCCAAAAACTTTGATATCCAGATCCTTTACTTCTTTTTTTGCTTTACGAAGTATGGCAACAATGTCCATACCTGTACATCCCGATAATGCTGTAAGTACAAATGGCTTTGGAATCGGACCTTGATCTTCACCACCAACTCTTTCTGGTGCATCCATTACTATGGTGTGGCCATTGACTAAAGAGTTGAATTGCATTTTACCCATCCACTGGGTTTCTACTTCATGTGTCATATTTATTATTATTTATTTTTACAAGCATTGATTCCAAAAGGTAAATAGAGCGGACAGAAATTAATAAGTCCGGTAAACAGAAATACACCACCTAAAATTAAAAGTATGATGCCAGCAGTGCCGCTAATGGTATTTGTAAAATAAAGAATGGAAAAAAGAATAGCCAGAATGATTCTGATTGTTTTGTCGGCATTACCCATGTTCTTTTTCATAAAAATTTATTTATTGAATAAATATTGTTTGAATGTTGATTGCTTCAACGAGAACAAAAGTAGTATGCAAAAAACTAGTAGTTAGTGATAAAAGTCACACAAGTGAGATTTTATTTCTGGAAAGCACTAAAGCTTGAGATTTTTCGAGTTGCTTTAACACACGACTAACAGCTTCTCGTGTAGTTCCCATTTCATCGGCAAGTTGCTGGTGGGTAACTAAAATATCTTTGGTGTTGTATAAAGTAGATTTCTGTTGAAGCAAATTCATCAATCGCACATCCATTTTTTGAAAAGCAACAGCATTAACCACATCAAGCAACTCTTCAAATCTTTTCTGATATAAATTAAAAATAAAGTCGGTCCATTCAGGAAATTCCCTAATCCATTGTCCAGCTTTTTCAATAGGTATCATCAACACCTCTGCATCTTCTTCCACAATTGCTTTTATTTTACTCTTATCATTGTGAAGTCCTGCCAAAAAAGACATGATGCAACTTTCACCTGGTTTGATGTAGTACAACAAAATCTCTTGTCCTTCTTCATCAGTTTTAATTACTTTAATGCTGCCGGATAAAACAATCGGAATCGATTTGATATAAGATTGTAAATTCAATAAAATGGTTTCTGCAGGAAAAACTTTTATTTGACCTGATGCATATACGGCATCATTTAATAATGAACTGAAAAGATGATTATCTGAAGTCATGACTTTAAAATTCAATTGTTTTTAATTCGGATATCCCACTCTCGGAATAAACTCTTCTGTCTTTTCTGTTTTTTTAGGCGTTCCAAAATTCTTTAGGTTATAGCTAAACGTTAGCATGAAATATTGTTGCAACACTTTGCTGTTCACATCTTCAAGATAAGTGTTGGAAACTGTTCTGCTGATACTTTGATTTTGTTTTAAAATATCAAACACCGACATTTTTAATTCGCCTGCTTTGTTCTTGA
The DNA here is from genome assembly GCA_947452875.1 of Chitinophagaceae bacterium. Taxonomy (GTDB): domain Bacteria; phylum Bacteroidota; class Bacteroidia; order Chitinophagales; family Chitinophagaceae; genus Ferruginibacter. The sequence goes on along the minus strand of CANGEZ010000061.1, from coordinate 1,432 downwards.
AAAATTTCTTACCAATTGATGCATTCCATAATGCGAATTGTCTATCAAAGCCCGACGACAATCCATTATAAATTTGTCCAGTAAATTCATTCTGAACAAACCAGCCTTTTTTACTTAATAAATTGAAAACTACAGAAACCGTATGATTCACATAATTATTTTCAATGGTTGAAGTGCCTTTGGTTGTCGCATTGTTGATGGCAGCATTATAACTGATATTGTAATCTACATATTCACTAACATTGCTTACAAAAGCCATTCCTAAATTGTACTGAAAAGTTTTTGTATTCGTAGCAGTTGTATTCACAAGTCCGGGCATGTTGTTGTACATAAATGAAGTGTTCAAGTTTACTGTGGTTTTCAATTTTTTTACAGGAATGCTGTAATTAAAATAAGAACGTACAACCCGGTATCCATCGAGGTTTACAGGCTTTGTCAATTGAGTGCCTTGTTTTAAAGTAATGCCTTGTTGAATAACAGTATCTGCTGATGCTATATAAGTGGCATTGGATATATAATCATTAGAACTTTGAAAGAAAATGCCGGTAAACAAACTTCTGTTGGTTTTAGTATTGGTATAACTGAATCTTCCACCGCCATATTGAGTATAAGATTGTTTCAAATCTTTATTGCCACTGCTCACACTAACAGGATTACTAAGATTCACAACATCCTGCAATTGAGATATGGTTGGGAATATTGTTGATGCCCTGTAAAACATTCTGATATTGCTGTATTGCGAAATCTTTTTTCTCCACGATCCATTCGGTAGAAAATCTTTGAATGTTTGATTGACGTTACTTACCTGAGGAATAATTCTGTCGCTTTTTAATTCAGAAGTTTGATAGCTGACACCAAATGAAAGTTGTTCATCTTTATTTGGATTGTATCGGTAAGTAACACCACCATTTTGTGTAGTGATAGTATTATCAAATTGATTAGATAAAGTGGTATCATATTTTGAATATTGTAGGCCATCTAATCCAAATGTCTTTTGATTGGCTTTATTTTTTTGTACTGATGGGTTGTATTCAATTTGCAATTGGCCTTTACCTTTTTTACCCAACGGTTCGTTGTAGGAGATGTTTCCGCCAATGGTGTAGCCATTCGTTTTATTATCACTGAATTGTTGTTGTAATGAATCTGGGTCTAATGGCAGTCCTGCGGCATCATAAAATCTAAATCTTGCATCGGTTGTGTTTTCGCTGTAGTTTCTGGTCAACGTTGTATTGAAGCCTGCAGAAAAAATTCGATTCTTTTTCGCGAAAGAATGCCTGAACATCAAATTGTTTTTTAGATTGTAACCATTTTTATTTTTTTCGGAAAGTGAATTTGAATTGTAAAGAGAATCGTCAGTGTATTTGAAACTGTTGATAGCGGCTTCACTTACTGAATTATTTTTTTGAAAATTCAAACTTGGAATTATAAAAAT
>CANGEZ010000060.1 GCA_947452875.1 Chitinophagaceae bacterium | reverse complement strand
TTCCAAAAATTATTTCCTTCTCCTAAATAATAAATAAAACTATATCTAGGATCTTGTAGCAATCTACTTACAAACAAACCATAATAATCATCCTGTGGCCATTTTGAATTTTGTAAAGTAGCATAATGCATTGGATCTGAAATTTGAGCGGGCACATCATAATTTCCTAAATCTCTAAACCCGATTGTGTTTTCTTCACCTTTAAAAACGTGTCCGGTAGCATCTTCACCTCCACCCAAATAAATCGAGTTGCCGAGACCGTAATTTTCATTTAAAACGGCATCTCCATTATGATAGCGACCGCCTACTATAATATCATTTCTCCAGCCTTGTCCGAATCCCCAGAACAATGAAGCTGAAAGCCCATTATCAACCACAGTCGCATCATTGGTAAAGAAATCTGTGGAATGAACGACACCGCCATCATCAGACAGATAAGTGTCATTACCTACTACTTGTATCATCTGAATATCTGGATGTATTTTATATCCGAAGTTGCCAATATAACCGCCAATTGGAGAAAAGTTCAATCCACCATCTGTAGATTTGAATGTGGACGTGGAACCAACTATGACGTGATTGGCATTCGAAGCTGACACAGCAATTTCCAAATCATAATAACCTTGACCGCTTGACATTCCCAATCCAACATTAATATTACTCCCACCAAAATCATGTGAGTAAGAGCGAACTTGAACGTTCCAGCTGGAGCCAGAGTTGATGCTTCTTATTAAGATTGGGCAGGCTGTATCTTTTTGCAAATTGATACAATACACATAATTCGGATTTGCAGGAGAAACAGCCAATCGGGCGCCATCGGTAGTGGCCAAATTCGAACCATCATTTATTGTTGATGAAATAAAACTGTTTCCTGCGTCATTTGATGTATAGAGTAACAATGCATTATCAGTAATTCTTCCTCCAACTGCATAGATTATATTGGGCTGACCAGGCTTTTGTATAATGTCCCATAAATTATTATTGGAAATAGTACCAGAAGCCAAAGTCCATGAAGTCCCCGAATTATCAGAATAATACACGCCATTTACGGAAGCTACCAGCAGTCTTCCTGTATTGGGATTGATGACCATTCTGTTGATTTCTCCGTATGTATAGTTATTGATTCTTGAGAAAGTATTACCTCCGTTTATCGTAAGGAACAATCCTGCATCGCTATAATAATAAAACTTATTTTCATTGGTCGGATCTGCTGCGATTGCACTAATTGTATTTACTGAAGCCACATCATTATTTACACTTAACCAGGTTTGACCTTTATTGATAGATTTAAAGAGCACCCCGGTTTCGGCACCTGCCAATACCATATTAGGATTTGCAGGCGTTACAGCCAATGCAGTAATGTTGCATTGTGTATTGGTTTTATCAGAAGCACCGGAACGGAAAGTTTGAGAAGGTCCAACCAGCGTCCATGCACCTGCGTTAGTTATTCTGTTTTGGGATTGATTTTGAAAAAGACGATGATAATAATTATTGTCGACTGCAATACTGCCGTCGTTTTTTATAAATGGGAACATTTTTATTTTCCAACGTATATAGGCTGTCAGATATGGATCTTCCTCAAATTCATCTGGTTCTACTTTGGATTTATTTTCATTCTTTTTAAAAACACTGATTAATGAATCAATGTAAAATACATTTGGGTGGCTCCAATTTGTAGATGTGTACCATGTAGGTTGCTCGATGTTTGCCGGTAAATGAAAAATATTTTCTTGAGCTGATGAATGAATAGATATAATAGTTTGCAGAAGCAGCAAAAAAAGCAAATGTTTTGTAATAAGCTTCATGTTAATATTTTGATTTAGAAATATAGGAAATGACTAAAACGAAAATATTAAATAATATTCATAATTGAATTAAAGGATAGGAAACAAATTTGTAGGAAAATAAAAATTCGTGAATTCGTGGATAAAAAATAGGCCCCCTAAATCCCCCGAAGGGGGAGTTGGAATCCCGTTCGACAAAGAAAAGCTATCAACTTATATAGAAATTTAAGCACAATAAATAGTTGAGATTGTAAAAAAAACTTTGTGAACCTTAGTGCCTTCGAGCCTTTGTGGCAAAAATAATAATTCGTGAATTCGTGGCTAAAAAATAAAATATAATTCAGTCGGAGACTGAAAGCTCTGATAGACACCGGTCAGGAGACCGGCGCCAATCAGGAGACCGGCGCCAATCTCGAAAATTTTGATAAAAAACATGGCAAAAAATAATATTTTGTATTATAGAATACACCTATTTTACTTCAAAAAACAAAACAAAATGATTATGTTTTTTCTGATTTTATGCCAATAAAACGAAACAAAACACTAATTTCTTTGATAAATTTTATCTTTTTTTTAAAAAAAATCAATTTTATCTTCCACTAACCCCTGACAATCAACAAATAAGTACAACGCAACAGCTTTTTCAGAGAATAAATAAGTATTATTTAAAATAAAAAATAAGTATAAATACTTAGTGAATTAAAATAAACACATATATTGCGCACCTAAACTAAAAACATCTTAATCATGAAATGTAAATCTACTTCCGATTTGGGAAGAGTTTTACGTCGTCTACAAAATGTATTGACTAACGTAATCCTTCTTTCTTTTTTCGCATTGTTTTTTTCAACAAATTTATTTGCACAAACTGATGCCCCCCTTTCTTCTGAGTGGCTTAGTCCTGATGTGCATAATCTTGATTTTATTCAAGCAGGAAAATCAATGCCAAGTTCCATAACAGCAAGAACGGCCCCTGCCAGTGACATTAACCCCGATATTCCACAAACCCTGCTTTGCAGTAATCTAAAAGTAGTTTTCGTTTTGGATGAATCTGGTTCTATCAACAGCACAGAAGCTAATAGTGTAAGAGAGGGCGCACGTGCACTTGCAAATGCGCTATTAAATTCTGGAGCTAGTTTACAACTAGTTGAATTCAACACTACATCTTCTATTATTAATTTGGGAGGCACAACTGTAAATAGCAGTTTGGTTTCCAATCTTAATTCGTATTTGGGAACAGGGTATGGTGGCTTAAATTACAACCCAACTTCATCAGGATCTTGCGTTGGCTGGACCAACTGGGAAGATGCACTTGATGATGTGGCAACTTTAGATGCTGATTTAGTTATTTTCTTTACCGATGGAAATCCAACCGCATATAATGTTGCTTCTGGTGGCAGTTGCAATAGTGGAACAGTTGTTTCAGGAGTTACCAATGGTGAATCATTGTATCAGGCTATTGAAAAAGCTAACGCTGTAAAAGCACAAGGCAAACACATGTTCTTAGTTGGTGTTGGTACAGATGCTGAAATTAATTTAGATAATATCAGAGCTATTTCTGGTTCAGACTTATTTGGTGCTTCAAACAATGTATTGACAGCAGATTATACCAGACCTCCCTATTCACAATTGGCTTCTGATATTCAGGCTGCAGTAAATGCAATTTGCGGAACATCATTACTAATTAGTAAAACTTCTTCTCAGGCAGGAGTTTGTGCCAATCAGTTTGTAGAGCTAACTACCACGGTTACCAATACCGGAGGTGATTATAATTTCGATGCCAACAACGTAGTTATCAGTGATGTGTATCCAAACGGATATTCTAACTTATCAATTGTTAGTCCTGCAACCGGTGCAACCATTTCAGGAAGTACGGTTACTTATAATGTAGGTAATATGGTTTCTGGAGAAACTGCAACTCTTGTTGTAAGAGCAAAAGTTCTGGCTCCAGTGAGAATTTATAATAATGTGGTTACTGCTACTTCATTTAATGCTAACACAGTAAAAGACAGTGTATCAGTTATTGCGGGTATTTCAACATCTCAAATCGATACCGCTTATTGTTCATCAATTACTGTTAACCAAGAAGAATATACTACTTCAGGAACTTACACTCAAACATTCCCTAACGCCAGCGCTGCCGGTTGTGATAGTGTTTTGACGATTAATTTCACTTTATTAGAACCTACTTCTTCTATAGAAACTTTATATGCTTGTGGTTCGCTTGAGTGGCATGGCACTGTTTATACAGAATCTAACAATACTGCAACTTTCATTACAACAAATGCTGCAGGTTGTGATTCTACAATAACTATAAATTTAACCATTACACCAATCACCGAAAATGTAACTACAATTAGCAATTGCGATAGTTACACTTGGCCTGTAAATGGAACAAACTATACTCAAAGCGGAACTTACTCTTCAACTAGCAATTGTAACACAGAAATATTGAACCTAACTATTACACCAAGTTCATCTAATGAAACATCAGTTTCTGTATGCGATAGTTATACTTGGCCTGTGAACGGAACAAATTATACTCAAAGCGGAACTTACACTTCAATTAGCAATTGTCGTACAGAAATATTGAACCTCACAATTACTGCAAGTTCATCTAATGTTACACCAGTTTCTGTATGCGATAGTTATACTTGGCCTGTAAACGGAACAAACTATACTCAAAGTGGAACTTACACTTCAATTAGCAATTGCCATTCAGAAATATTGAACCTAACTATTACACCAAGTTCATCTAATGCTACATCAGTTTCTGTATGCGATAGCTATACTTGGCCTGTAAACGGAACAAACTATACTCAAAGTGGAACTTATACTTCACTTAGCAATTGTCGTACAGAAACATTAAACCTGACAATTATTGCAAGTTCATCTAATGTTACACCAGTTTCTGTATGCGATAGTTACACTTGGCCTGTAAACGGAACAAACTATACTCAAAGTGGAACTTACACTTCAATTAGCAATTGTCGTACAGAAATATTGAACCTAACCATCACTCCAAGTTCAAAGACCATCACCACTGCAAGTGCATGTGGAACTTATCATTGGTCAGCGACTAATTCAGACTATACCACATCTGGTAAATATGCTTTAGTAACAGGATGTCATACTGATAGTTTGTATTTAACCGTTACTTACAATACAACTTCAGATTCAACTGCTTCTGTTTGTAATTCATTCACATGGCGTGGAACAACTTATACAACTTCAGGCGACAAGACTTTTGTTAGTCAGTCAGGTGCAGGTTGTACAAATACCGCTACACTACATTTAACTATCAGAACAGCTCCAGTTGCGGGTTCAATTTCTGGTCCAACTTTAGTTTGTAAAAGCAAAACAGGAATTGTTTATTCTATTCCTGAAGCAGCCGGTGCAACATCTTATACATGGACACTACCTACTGGTATGACTGGAACTTCAACTACAAATTCAATAACTGTTGCTACCGGTACTACATTCTGTAATGGAATTATTAAAGTAACCGCAAATAATAATTGTGGTTCAAGTACTGCGTCTCAATTATCATTAACTGCAATTTCTGCGGTTCCAGCTACACCAACTACAATAACTGGATCTACTTCTTTCTGCACTGCAGGAGTGTATACTTATACTGTTGGAGCCGTTGCTAACGCTACAGATTACACTTGGACTGTTACAGGATCTGGCTTAAGTATTACAAGTGGACAGAACACAGCAACAATAACAGTAACTGCAACAACTGCATTTACTTCAGGTACTATTTCTGTAAAAGCATCAAACTGCTTTGGTGTAAGTTGTTCAGCTAAATCAATCACTGTTACTAAATCAGCTTCTGCTGCTAAACCGAGTGCTATTACTGGTCCAGTTACAAACGTTTGTAAAGGAGCCAACTTAGTATATTCTGTTACAGCTGTTGCTGGTGTCACTTATGCGTGGACAGTACCAACAGGTGCAACTATCACAAGTGGTGCAGGAACAAATTCAATTAAAGTTACTTATGGTGCAACATTTGTAGGAACAGGAAGCATCGGTGTTACAGCTACTAACGGTTGTGGTACAAGTGCCGCATCTACATTAGCGGTTTCTGCTTTATTAGGTCAGCCAGGAGCAATTACGGGAAGTACAGGTTGTACACGTTCTCAAAGCTCTGTTACTTTCTCAATAACTGCAATAACAGGTGCAACTTCTTATGCTTGGACAATAACTGGAGGTGCCACATTTGTTGGTGCAACTACAGGAACAAGTGTAAAAGTTAATTTCGCAACTGCTACTTCTTCAAGCATTACTATTTCAGTAAAAGCGGTAAATGCTTGCGGATCATCAGCAGCAAGCACAAAAGTGGTTACTGTTAATTTAACTGCTCGTTCTGGTGCAGAAGCAATTGCTCCTACAACAATAGAAACAATATCTGAAGCAGGGATTTATCCAAATCCAAGCAGAGGAAATTTCAACCTTAATTTCAATACAAAAAATTCTGACAAAGTAATGGTGAGCATCATGGACGCTAGCGGCCGTGTTGTTTATAAATCAGTAAAAACTTATGCAGAAGGAAATCAATTGAACATGATTGATGTTTCCGGATTGAAAAAAGGTCTTTACTTTTTACATTTAGTAAGAAACAATAAAGAAGAAAAAACCTTACCCGTTTCTATTCTTTAATTTTAGTTTAGCATAAAAAAGAAAGGTCTCTGGAAACAGGGACCTTTCTTTTTTTCCAGTTGATGTTAAGTGAATTCTTCTTTGATTTTTTGTAATTGGAATGATTAGCTATAAATGTTTAAACTAGAATGTAAAATATTGGAAGTAAAATGGATTATTTCAGCTAATAATAGGATTGGCTTAATCTAAGTGCATTTGTTTTTTGATTACATTTCCGATTGCTCCAAAATATCATCCATCCTAATTCCCATCTGCGATTCATCATAAATGCATTCGCCATTTACAATTAATAATACCTGTGGTGATTCGTGGTGTACTTCAAATCTTGATGCAATTTGATTGGAGATTTCGCGATAGCTGAGCAAATCGAGATAATAAAAATCTATATGTTCGGGATTAACTGATTTTTCCAGTCGTGACTTCACGACTATGCTAATAGAGCAACGGGTGCTATGTTTAAAAATCAACTGTGGTTTTTGAGAAGAGAGAATAGAAATTTGATCCAGCTGTTCGATGCTGGTAAGGGGCAACCAATTCATTTGTTTGTTTTAAATTATTATCTGTACAACCCTGCTTGAGCTGGGCAACCATATCTTCTGCTGGTTCCGCATGAGCTAAGTGCAGCAGTAATCAATGACAGTAATAATAGGGACAAAACTAGCTTTTTCATAATGTTTGATTAGATTACGATGACAAATATAGTCATTCTGAGTAAAAACGAAGATTTGGAGGATTTATTATAATTTGACAATTTGGGAATTTGATAATTTGATAATTTGATGATTTGATAAATTGATGATTTGATAATTGGTGTGAATTTGAGAGTCAAATTAAATACTAATTCCCTACCCTTAATTCCAAATAAACTCCAATCCTAGCGTCTTAGCTTCCTTGCGAACTTTGCGTGAAACAAATTCGTGCATTCGATAATTTGATTATTGGTGTGAATTTGAGAGACAAATTAAATACTAATTCCCAAACCTTAATTCCAAATAAACTCCAATCCTAGCGTCTTAGCCTCCTTGCGAACTTTGCGTGAAACAAATTCGTGAATTCGTGGTTAAAAAAAACCTATCCCGAAACACTCCAAATGACTAAATTGCATCATATTTTAAAAAACTTCATCATCTCAATACCAAATCCAACATGCTTGATTTAATTCGTCCAATTGCCTTTATTGACCTGGAAACTACCGGAGTAAACTTATCTTCAGACAGAATCGTGGAAATTGCTATCGTAAAAATAATGCCAGACCATAATCGTGTCGTTAAAAGAAAACTCATCAATCCTGAGATGATGATCCCAAAGCAATCCAGCGACATACACGGAATTACAGATGACATGGTAAAGGACGCCCCTACTTTCAAGCAGGCCGGAAATGAAATCAAGCAATTTTTAGACAATTGTGATTTAGGTGGCTATAACAGCAATCGTTTTGATATCCCGATGTTGATGGAAGAGTTTCTTCGTGCAGGCATGGACGTTGATTTGAGCACGAGAAGAATGGTGGATGTGCAGCATATTTTTTATACCATGGAACCCCGCACGCTTTCAGCAGCTTATAAATTTTATTGTCAGAAAGAATTGGAAAATGCACATAGCGCTGAAGCTGATGTAAATGCGACAATTGATGTTTTACTTTCACAAATAACGAGATATGAGAAACTCGGTAATTCAGTAGATTCTATTTTATCAACAATTGGAGAAGAAAAAATCGTGGATTACGCTCGTAGATTTTTGTTTGATGACAAAGGTGTTGAGGTTTTTAACTTTGGGAAATACAAGGGGAAATCTGTTAGAGATGTATTGAAAAGTGAGCCGCAATACTACGATTGGATGATGAGAGGAGATTTTCCATTGCATACCAAACAGAAACTAACTGAAATCCTTAATCGCTCATTTTTGAAAAACAGTTAGGCTTTTACTTATAAATTTATAATTTAGCAACCATATTTAATTATTCTTGGTTTTGGAGAAGATAGTCATCATACCTACTTATAACGAAAAGGAAAACATTGAGGCCATCATTGCAGCCGTCATGGGACTCAATGCGAACTTTCACATTCTTATTATTGATGATGGTTCTCCCGATGGTACTGCAAATATTGTAAGATCTTTATTCCATCAATATCCTGGTCAAGTTTTTCTAGAAGAAAGAAAAGGAAAGTTAGGTTTGGGTACAGCATATATTCACGGATTCAAATGGTGTTTGGCAAATGGCTACCAATATATATTTGAAATGGATGCCGATTTTTCTCACAATCCAAAAGATTTAATTCGATTGCATGAAGCATGTGTTAATGGCGCTGGCGTTGCCGTTGGCTCTAGATATGTAAAAGGCGGCGCTTTGGAAAATTGGCCTGCCGACAGAATCGCTTTATCAAAAGGTGCCTCACTGTATACACGCATCATCACTTTCATGCCAGTGATGGATCCTACTGCAGGTTTTGTGTGTTACAGAAGAGAAGTACTTGAAGCCATAAACCTCAACAACATTCAATTCATCGGATACGCGTTTCAGATAGAAATGAAATTCACCGCCTGGAAATTAGGTTACAAAATCGCAGAAGTTCCCATCAAGTTTATCGACCGCAAATTAGGCAACAGCAAAATGCACAAAGGTATTATCAAAGAAGGAATTTTGGGTGTACTGCAGTTGAAATGGAACAGTATGAAGAAGGGCTATTTTGAAAAGATGAGGGCCCCCTCAATCCCCCAAGGGGGAAGTTGACAATGCCAAACTACATATTTTTCAAAACTATTAAATAAGTTAAAGGACTTGAGTTCTTCAGCTTCTAACGACCTCCCCCTTCGGGGGATTGAGGGGGCCTCCAAACGCCGGATGAAACTGCTGTAGTGTCTTCCTCAAATAATCTCTATCTAAGTGCGTGTAAATTTCTGTAGTTGTGATGCTTTCATGTCCAAGCATTTCTTGAACGGCTCTTAAATCAGCGCCTCCTTCAACTAAATGAGTAGCAAAAGAATGTCTGAAAGTATGTGGAGATACATTTTTATTGATACCAGCTTTTTTTACCAAATCTTTTAGAATGAGAAATATCATCACACGCGTTAACCCCTTCCCTCGCCTGTTTAAGAATAGAAAATCTTCTTGTCCGTTGACAATATTCATTTGATTACGAATGCTGTTTCTGTATATATTGATATACTTTATGGCATCAGCTCCTATTGGTACCAATCGTTGTTTATCACCTTTACCGATTACTTTGATGAAACCTACATCCAAATACAGGCAACTGATTTTAAGATTAACGACCTCGCTTACACGAAGTCCGCAGCTATACATAGTTTCAAAAATTGCTTTATTCCTTCCGCCCTCCGGAACACTTTGATCGATGGTTGAAATGATTTTTTCTATTTCTTCAAACGACAAAGTATCGGG
>CANGEZ010000059.1 GCA_947452875.1 Chitinophagaceae bacterium | reverse complement strand
GTTATAAACACTGTATTCACATTTTTTATTTTGAAAAACTAAAGTATGAATTGTAGAGTAGTACTTATATTTCTAAAATTTTAAAATTATTTCTTAACCAACGTTGATAAAAAATGCTGTTGAAAAAAATCAAGCACTCTTTTTAAAAAATGATGTGAAATTGACGGGTAAAATTTGTCATCAACTTACACCAACTCAAGAATTTTTGAAATCACGTGATTTTAGTCCACATTTTTTTCAGAGAAATTATTTCAAAAAGCAGGGTTATTCACATTTATCATACATATCCACAAATTTGTTGTGGAAACCCCGATTTTAGGAATTTTAAACACATAATTTTCAATATTTTTTTAAAATGATTAATAATTAAGTCCTTACGAAGTTTTCCACAGTTTGTTAATACCCTTTTTTATACTATTTTTGCTTCCCAAAACTAATATAAAGTTATATGCAAATTATTCAAAGTATTCGTGAAAAAGGAGCTGCAATTGTAATTGTAGTGATAGCACTGAGTTTAATCAGTTTTATTTTAATGGATGCCAAACAAGGTGGAAGCAGATTATTTGGATCTGTTTCAAATAATGTTGGTGAAGTTAATGGTGAAAAAATAGAGCTCGCCGTGTTTAATAAAAAAGTGAAAGATGCTGAAGATATGCAGGCTCAAAGAACTGGCCAAAGACCTACCGGAGTTCAAACTTATCAAACAAGAGATCAGGTTTGGAACCAGATAGTTGCAGAAAAAATATTTTATAATGAGGCTTCTAAAATCGGTATTGAATTTACTGCAAAAGAATTGTCATATATATTATTAAGCAATGACCCTTCAAATCCTTTTTTACAAGAACAATCTTTGAAAGATTCTATAACAGGTAAACTTGATATTAAGAAGGCTCAAACAGCTATGAATAATATTAAAAAATTCAAAGGCGAACAAAAAGATCAAGTTAATGCACAAATTGTTGATCCCCTAAAATTAAACAATACTGTTGCAAAATATTCTGCATTATTAAATGCCAGCGCATATTATCCAAAATGGATGGAAAAGAAAGACGGCGAAGAAAATATTGCTTTCAGTAATATTTCTTTTGTGACTGTACCTTATACAGAAATCAATGATAGTACGATAAAAGTAACTGATGAAGATGTAAATAATTATGTAAGCAAACATAAAGAGCAATTCAAACAAGAGGCTGGCAGAAACATTTCTTATGTTGCATTTTCTCAATTACCATCTTCTGAAGATAGTTCTGTTGCATACAATTCATTATCACAATTGAAATCAGAATTTGAAGCCGATAGTAACGCAAAGGCTTTTGTTGCTAGAAATGTATCAACAATTGATTTCAAAGATGATTATACAACTAAAGCAAAATTGAATCAAATTTTTGCAGATACTTTAACTAAACTTGCTGTTGGTGGAGTGTTTGGTCCATATGTTGACAAAACAAATTATGTTTTAGCGAAAATGCTTGGCACTAAACAATTACCTGATAGTGTTAATGCAAGACATATTTTAATTGGTACAAATGATCCTCAAACCGGACAACCTACAATGGTTGATTCGGTTGCTAAAAAATTAGCAGACAGTATTTATAATGCAATACAGGCAGGCTCAAACTTCACAGCATTGGCATTACAATTTTCAACCGATCAAGGAAGTAAAATAAAAGGTGGTGATTTGGGTACATTTGGTTATGGTACCATGGTCCCAGAGTTTAATGAATTCTGTTTTACAAAATCAACAGGGTCAAAAGGTGTAGTGAAAACAGATTTCGGTTATCATATTATTGAAGTAGTTAGCCAGAAAGGATTAAATACTGCCTACAAAATTGCTTATGTAGGAAAAGAAATTGCAGCAAGTGATGTAACTATCAATAAGTCTAGTCTTGACGCAACAAAAGCCTCAGCAATAAAATCAAAAGAAGAATTAGAGAAATATATCGCAAAGAATGGCTTGAGCCTTACAGCGGTTCCAAGTATGATTAAAGAAAATGACTATCAAGCAGGCGCATTACAAGATGCAAGAGCTGTTGTAAGATGGGCATTCGAAGCTAAAAAAGGAGACATTAGTGAACCATTCAGCGTAGGTGATCAGTTTATTGTGGCGGTAGTTGATAAAATTAATGACAAAGGTGTACAAGATGCCACTACAGCAAGACCAGGTTGCGAAGCGATTATCCGCAACAACAAAAAAGCAGATATCATTAAAAAGAAAATTGGCAACAACCCAACATTAGAATCAGCAGCTTCAGCATATGGCAAACAAATTCAAGGAGCAGGGGCTGATTCAACCATCACGTTCAATTCACAAATTATCAATGGAGTTGGAATGGAGGCGAAGGTAATTGGAGCTGCATTTAACAAAGATTACCAATCAAAAGTTTCTCCATTAATTGATGGAACAACGGGTGTGTTTATTGTAAAAGTAAATTCAATACAAAATAAACCTGCAGAAACTCAAGAACAAGTTAGCGCTCGTGCTACATCTAAAATTGGAAATATCCGTAGCCAAACTAATGGCTGGTATGAAGGTTTGAGAAAGCAAGCGGATATCGTTGATGAAAGAAGTAAGCATTATTAATAAGCATTTCGTTAATCGTAAATAATTTATAAGTCGGTCTTTAATCAGGCCGACTTATTATTTTAATTTTACATCATGTCGGAAGAATTTGTAAACAAGGTTGCGGAAAGTGGAATTATAACATTAGACCTGGAAAAATATTTTCCTGAAGACGATATCGTTGTGTTTGATATCAAGGATTATTTATTTATGGGATTGATCTTAAAAGAGAAAGATTTCAGACAGGCATTGAAAGAACTTGATTTTCAAAAATATCAACACAAAATTGTTGCAGTAACATGTACGGCAGATGCCATTATACCCATGTGGGCCTATATGCTTATTAGTAGCACCTTGCAACCAGCCTCAAAAGAAGTCATTTTTGGAAATGAAAATGAAGTAAAAACCAAGCTGCTGATTAGAAATATACTTCAAATAAATAAAGAAGATTTTATCGATAAAAGGGTTGTGGTTAAAGGCTGTGGAGAAACCCCCATTCCAGAAGAAGCCTATCTTGAAATTACTAATCTATTAAGGCCTGTTGTAAAAAGTATCATGTTTGGAGAACCCTGTAGTACTGTGCCTATTTATAAAAAAGCGAAGGAGGTTTAGTGGTTGTGACTTCAGATTAAAAAAAATACATAAACAATTTTTGGAGAAAGAGACGATTTTGACACTAAATAAAATTTAGTGGTACTGAATTTTATTTAGTCGAAATATTTGGCTGTTCGAAGTGAGAACACGTAATATTGCGATATTGCAATATCGCTTCTAAAATAAACGACTTAAAACCAATTCTTCCTCTTAAAATATCTCATCATCCATACCGGAATTAAAATCATCAAACCAACAGAAATAAAAAACCCCCATTTATTATGAAGTAGCGGAATTCTTTCGAAGTTCATACCAAAGATCCCGCCAATAACAGTTGCAGGCGCAAGTAAACAAGTAACAATCGCCATTACTTTCATCGACTCATTTAATTTAAGATTCACATTACTCATATATAAGTCGTGAATATTGATCATGATATCACGATAGTTTTCTGCAAGGTCATTTGCTTGAACAATGTGGTCATACACATCTTTAAAATATTTTTCAGTTTTGTCTTCAATCAATTCGTTTTCGCTTCTTAGAATACCATGTATCAAATCGCGCACTGGACCAATACTTCTTTTCAATAAAATCATTTCCTTTCGAAGGTTGTTTATCTTAACCAAGGTTTTATTGCTTGAATATTTGATGATGTCTTCTTCAAGCTGTTCAATTCTTTCGCCGAGCTTTTCCATCACCAAATAATAATGATCTACAATCGCATCAATTATTGCATAGTATAAAAAATCGGCTTTGTTTTGTCTGATTTTACTTCCGTTGATTTTTATTTTTTCACGTACTCCATTAAATACATCTCTTGATTCATCCTCCTGAAAACTGATGACAAAGTTTTTTCCAAGCACAATGCTGATTTGCTCCGATTCTACCGTTGCTTCTTTTTCATTGAAATAAAGCATATTCAATACACAAAATAACAGCCCATTAATTTGATCCATTTTAGGTCTTTGCCCTAAACTCAAAATATCTTCCACAATCAATTGATGTATATTAAAATGTTCTGCAAGATTTTCAACATCAGATTTTTTTATGCCGTCGATGTTAATCCAAGTAACCTCAGGAGTGTTTACGTGTTTATAACAATCTTCAATATTTTCTATTTCTTTTGAAAGTAAATTATTGTTGTCGTATTCATGAATGTAAATGTTAGTCCTTGTGGCTTCTTTTCTTTCATAAATAACGGTAGGGTTTACCTGCAACACTTCTTTGGTTCTGAGAATATCAAGCGGATTGAATAAATAATCGAGGTATTTTTTTCCTTTCATTTGTAAAATAAATTAACGGTGAGTAAATGTAGGAATTGTAAGACATAAAAAAACCGCAGATTTTTGCTGCGGTATAAATATTTTAAAACGATGCGCTTTTTGGATAACGCGGAAAAGGAATTACGTCTCTGATATTTCCCATACCGGTTACAAATTGTACAATTCTTTCAAAGCCAAGTCCAAAGCCCGCGTGTGGACAAGCCCCGAATCTTCTGGTATCTAAATACCAATCCAATTCTTCTAAAGGAATATGCATTTCGGTCATTCTTTCGGTGAGCTTATCATAACGCTCTTCTCTTTGTGAACCACCAACAATTTCTCCGATACCTGGAGCAAGAATATCCATAGCCGCTACTGTTTTTCCATCATCATTCTGGCGCATGTAAAACGCTTTTATTTCTTTTGGATAGTTTGTTAAGATAACGGGCTTTTTAAAATGTTTTTCTACTAGATATCTTTCGTGTTCGCTTTGCAAATCAACGCCCCACTTATCAATGAGATAATTGAATTTCTTTTTCTTGTTGTGATTGCTTTCTTTTAAAATGTCTATTGCTTCTGTGTAGGTGATTCTTTCAAAATCATTATTGACAACAAACTCTAATTTTTGCAACAAACCCATTTCACTTCTATCGTTTTGGGGCTTCTGCTTTTCTTCTTCATCCAAACGCTGGGTTAAAAATTCTAAATCTTCTTTGTTGTGCTCCATGGCATAACGGATGATATACTTAATGAATTCTTCAGCCAGATTCATGTTATCTTCCAAATCAGAAAAAGCCATTTCTGGTTCAATCATCCAAAACTCAGCAAGGTGGCGTGTTGTATTACTATTCTCTGCTCTGAAAGTTGGACCAAAAGTATAAATATCACTGAAAGCCATGGCTGCCAATTCTCCCTCAAGTTGACCACTAACGGTGAGGTTTGTACTTCTTCCAAAAAAATCTTCTTTGAAGTTAATTGAACCATCTTCGTTTTTAGGAGCAGTTCCATCTAAAGGCAAGGTGGTTACTTTAAACATTTCGCCCGCACCTTCAGCATCGCTCGCGGTAACGATTGGTGTATGTAAATACACAAACCCTTTTTTATTAAAAAACTCATGAATCGCAAAAGCTAAAGAATGTCTTACTCTGAACACCGCACCAAATGTGTTTGTTCTAAATCGCAGGTGAGCGATTTCACGTAAAAATTCAAGGCTATGTTTTTTGGGTTGCAAAGGAAATTTTTCTGCATCACTGTCGCCAAGTATCTCAACGGAAGTTGCTGTTAACTCTACTTTTTGGCCTTTACCTAAAGAAGGAATAATTTCTCCAACAGCCTTGATACACGCACCGGTAGTAATTCTTTTTAAAGTTGTTTCATCCAAAGAACCCAAAGCCACAACAACCTGAAGATTATTATTGGTACTGCCATCATTAAGTGCAATGAACTGATTGTTTCTAAAGGTTCTTACCCAACCCATAACAGTAGTTTGGTAATTCACCTTGTCGGATTGCAATAAGTCTTTAATTCTGGTTCTTTTATTAAACATGTTTATTGATTTGCTCGGCAAAGATAGAAATTACCTTTTCAAAAATGATACTTTATTGTTTCCTTTTGTGGCTATAATTTATAAAGAAACAACGGATTACAGTTTAATCTTGATTTTTGTTGTTTTTCTTATAGTCGTCATTTAAACCTTCACCCTTTAAAATTTTTTCAGTGCATTTTTCAATTCTGGAAATTCTTGTTGCAGGTTGTTTAGCCGAAGAAAAATAAATTACATAACCCCTGATTCTTCCGGGTGTTAATGAAAGAAAAGCCTTTTTAAGCGCCTTGTCATTTTCCAGCATCTGAGTCAATTCTTCAGGAAAAGGTTCTGCTTCTTTTTTGATGATGACTTTTTTTCCGGACAGTTCATTATTGATAGCCTCAGAGATATAGGCGTTTATTATTTTGGATTGCTTTGTAATTTCTTTGTGATCAGTAAATTTAATTATCCTTAAAGATTGTGAGCGCTCTCCATGTTTGTCTAGCAACTTCATTTTATCAAGCAATAATGAGCCGTTAAAAAAACTGATGCAAGCATAATCTTTAAACGCGCTTATCATTATTAGATTTTTGTTGTTAAGCGTATAACAGGCAACACCCCATTTAATCTCTTCAATCAGGCTTGTTTCCAATAATATTTTTCTTAACAAGCTTAATTCGGTTTTCCATTTGTTCACCTTGCACATTGGTGTTGCCCCGTATTTACAACGCATGCACCCATTCAGGAAAAAAAAATCTGCTCCGGTATTATTTTTTGTCATTTGAAATCAGCATAAAAAATTTAAAAATCCAAACCCGTTTCCAAATCAATTTTGATCATGTCATTGGTTCTAAAATCTTGCAAACTACCCATCTCGCTTCCTTTAACAGCGGTTAGTTTAGTTTGTTTATTGTTCTTATCTAAAACAATAATTCCACTCGACAGCGATTCGTCTTCGGCACTATAAACAGAATAGACGGTATAATGATAACCTGCATTTTCAAAAAACAAATTGTCAATATCAATGCCTGCATTTTCTTTACCACCACCTCTGAAATAAAAATTGTAACTGAACTTTTTAAAACTCAGTGAATCTCTCTCGGGAAATTCAAAATCAATTTTATTGTCTTTGCCGAAGCGATAAACAAGATAGCCGTTTTTCTTTTCTTTGGCCAACATCATCGTTTTGCCATTTTTTAAATTAAAAGAAAAAACAGCTTCTTCATTAGGAAGTAACAGTTGTTGGGAAAAACAATTTTGAAAAGAAAAGAAAAAAATAACAAATATTGCTGCTTTCATAAATCTTTTGAATTGTGCCAAGATAATTAAATAAAATATCATTGAAATCAGGTGAAGCATTTTGTGGAATGAATAATTCCTGTCGTAATATCGCAAATGAACCCCCTAAAAAAATGTAAATACAAACCGATCAAAATCCATAAACAACTAGTCTTTCTCTGTATTCTTCCTTTTCAATTTTCCAAATCACTTCATAGCCGCCGGCGCCATCGCCGTTCATGCTTTGTATGTAAATGACATCATTGACATTGTCATAAGTTGCTGTAGCCGAAAACATATTCGGTTCGTATAGTCCTTCGAGAGCGGCAACAGGCAGCGCGATTGAATTTTTGCCAATGTTGATTTCGATTTTATCATATTGAGACGAAGGCGTTCCACCATCTTTTCCCCAGTATTTTTTATTGTCTATCAGATCAATTTGGTCGGGATAATCTTTCAAATATTTGAATCGATGTTTTTTCTTATCAAACACAGCGCTTGTAATTGTTATGGAAATGGAATCTTTTTTTAAAATCATCTTGTTTCCAGTTTGCTTGTAAACGGGAATTTTAATGTACTCATCAACGGGCTTGTATTTGTTGTTGTATATATAGCCGTTGCATTCTTTGTTGTTATAGGTATAATCAACATTGGTCCAGTTGCCTTTGTTTTCGAAACAATAGATCAAATGACCATTATTAAGCTTATCAATTGCTTTGCTGTTGCGATCGGCGTCCTCTCTTATATTGACATACCCATCCACATCGGTTACAATTGCAAATTGAGCTGATGATTTATAAAAGCAAAACAGAAATAAAAAGGTAAAATACTTATTCATTAATAACATTCGATAATCCAAAATACAAATCAGCAAAGATTAGAAAAAGAAAATAGATTAATTTATTACCGCAACCAATCGAACCAAACCCTTTGATCAATTAGCGGGATGTTGTTTTGTTCACAAACATTCATGGTATGACCAGTTCCACCGGTCATAGGGCTTTTCAAATCATCGTAGAATATTCCAAAACTCGCCGGCCCAACCTCATCTGTACCAATTGCTTTTATGGTATCACGAATGATGTAAGCCGCTTTTATGGTAAACTTATTTCTATCGCCGGCTACAAACTTATCAATTAGCTTTTCTGTTTTCTTATTGTTTTTTGATTGCATCACCACTTCCCGATCGGCAGCAATGTTTATATCATCTAATGAAATAGTATTGTATGCTTTATTTGTTTTTTGTCGGTGACCCGAATACGGAATAATTACCTGCAATCGTTTATTATCAACAGCGGTAACACCATCAGAAAAGAATTGATCCGAACCTTCGGCGTTGCCACTTCTGAAAATCATTTTTGAGGTTCGAGAGGCTAATAGTTTTCCTAAGGCGTATAGTTTTTTCTGATCCTCGGGCAAAACGTTTCTCTTTCCTTCAAGAAGTACGATAGAATTTTCTGTATCGAATGTTGAGATGAATTCATTGAGCGTCATGTAGGAGGAGTTTTATCGCTTGGGTAAACAATATACTTTATTATTGATTTTTAAAATGGTTTTATTAATGAAAAAGTATAGTTAAATGTTTTATCAAAAGAAATTATCCTTAATGAATCCATTGCCCAACATCAACCGAAGACCATTTTTTATTTTCCTTTGTGAACAGCACCGTGCTTCCTGTGCCGCAAAGTCCGGGACATAAATTTCTAATCATCATGATGGCCTTCTTTCTATCTTTTGAAAATAAAGGAACAGAAAAACAATACCAGTTTTTTTTGTTATCAGGATTGAAACCAAGTCTTGTATTGTTCCAAGTAAACGTTGAAAAAGCTTTCTTCTGCTGCAACATATCTTCTACATCTGCTTTGGTAAAACATTTGGGCAACTCGTTACATGTTACAATTAAATTGTTCAAACTATCTGATTCTTTCACCGAATTTTTCTTTTCAATCAACAATGTTTTTAAAAAAACAGCATCATCCGAAGAAAGATCACAATTTTGTTCAGGCTCGATTGCCAGCCCAAAGCCAAGATTCAATTGTCGTTCGGCAATAACGATTTTCATGAAATCATAAATATATTGATTGGCTGTGTCGGGCAGGGCAATTGTTGCATCAACCAAAGATGCTGTTACTCCTAATGTATCAACGGCGGGAATATCATTTGGTTTGTCGGCCTGTAAACCGCAAGAGATAATAAATGTTATAATTGAGAATGAAATGAAAATATTTTTCAAAACACTAATAATATTATTTTTCGAGTAAATCAATTGGTTGGTTTTTTATCATCCTGATAAATTTATTCGCATTTTACTTTTTCAAGATCTTCGGTTTTTTCATTGTATTCATAACAGGATTTTTTTATCCGCACCATTTTGTTGTTCACGACTTTGTATTCAGCCTGGGAACTGTATTTTCCGGCGCAACACTGATTGCTTTCATAAATCCGTTTTTTATTCTTGTCAAATTCCAGCGAAGTACCTTCAAATGTGCTTTTAAAATACTTCCCGTTTTTTGGATCGAAAAGAAAATAAAGCTTTGAAGTGTTAGGTCCGCTATAGCTGGATTCAAAAACAGAGAAGTCCTCAAGGCCATCAAAATTATAATCATCAACATCAACATTCTCAATACCCCAAAGCT